>NZ_JAEUFG010000005.1:0-98473 GCF_018588585.1 Bacillus sp. SM2101 | reverse complement strand
TCGGAAATTAGATGCTCCCTCTGGTACGGCTATAAAAACGGCACAATTGATATCAGCGGAGAGAGAGGCAAAACAACAAGGGCATCCTGATGAACATGAGGCAGTAACAGGTGCTAGAGGAGCTAATATTGATGGGATGCATATACATAGTGTGCGGCTCCCTGGTTTGATAGCACATCAGCAAGTATTATTTGGTGGAAATGGACAAACCTTAACAATTCGCCATGATTCATATAATAGAGAATCATTCATGACAGGTGTGAAAATTTCAATTGAAACTGTTATGAAACTTGATCATTTAGTATATGGCTTAGAAAATATTATTGCATAATGGAGGAGCAAGATGAAAATAGCACTTGTAGCCCATGATAAAAAGAAAAATGATTTAATTCAATTCGCAACAGCTTATTTATCTACTTTGGAACAGCATGAACTTTATGCGACTGGTACGACGGGACAAAAAATTTCTGAAGCTACTAACTTGAAGATCCACCGCTTTCAATCAGGTCCACTTGGGGGTGACCAAGAAATTGGAGCGATGGTAGCAAACAATAAAATGGATATGGTTTTATTTTTTCGTGACCCTTTAACTCCCCAACCTCATGAGCCAGACGTATCTGCTTTAATAAGACTTTGTGATGTGTACGCGATTCCATTAGCAACAAATATGGGAACAGCTGAGATACTAGTCAAAGGCCTAGAACGAGGAGAATTCCAATGGCGCTCAATTATTCACGAACAACAAGGTGAACAGACATGAAACTAGATATGCTTGCATTCGGTGCTCATGCTGATGATGTAGAAATTGGCATGGGTGGCACGATTGCCAAATATACTAATAAAGGATTCAAAATTGGCATATGTGATTTAACAGAAGCCGAGTTATCTTCAAACGGAACAGTTGAGATTAGAAAGCAAGAGGCTATGAAGGCATCTGCGATACTATCTATTAGTGAACGATTAAATTTACAACTTCCGGATCGTGGTTTATTCAAAAAAGAAGAATATATAAAGTTAATTGTTGAGAAGATTCGCTTCTATCGACCTAATATTGTTTTTGCACCTTATTTTGAGGATCGGCATCCGGATCATGGGAATTGCGCGCACCTTGTAGAGGAAGCAGTATTTTCTGCTGGAATTAAGAACTACGAAGATAACAAACGCTTAGCAGCACATAAAGTATCATCAATATATTTTTATATGATCAATGGCTTTCATAAGCCTACTTTTGTCATTGATATATCTCAAACTATAGAACAAAAGCTAAATAGTTTAAGAGCATATAAAAGTCAATTTACGAAGGTAAATGATTCAATTGATACTCCATTAACTAATGGGTACATAGAGACAGTAAAAAGTAGAGAAAGATTATTTGGCAAAGAGGTTGGCGTTGATTATGCAGAAGGGTTTATTAGTAAAAAGCCTTTGCTTATGAAACATGATTTGTTAGGAGAGTGTAAATGAAGATGAAAATTGGTATCACTTGTTACCCCTCAGTGGGAGGGTCGGGTGTTATTGCAACTGAGCTAGGTAAAATGTTAGCAGAAAGAGGCCATGAAATTCACTTTATTTCATCAAGTATGCCATTTAGGCTCAACAAGTTGTATTGTAATATTTATTATCATGAGGTAGAAATCAACCAATATTCTGTTTTTAAATATGCTCCCTATGACCTTTCATTAGCGTCAAAAATGGCAGAAGTGGCGAAACGTGAAAAACTGGACTTATTACATGTTCATTATGCTATACCTCATGCTGTTTGTGCTTATTTAGCTAAGCAAATGGTTGGAGACGAAAAGCTGAAAATTGTAACAACATTACACGGTACTGATATTACAGTTCTTGGCTATGACCCATCATTGAGTGATATGATCAAATTTGGAATCGAAAATTCAGATGTTGTAACAGCTGTTTCTAATTCTCTTGTTGAGCAAACGTATGACTTACTTGATGTTAAGAAAGAAATTTCTACTGTTTATAATTTTGTTGATGAGCGTGTTTATTCTAAAAAAGAAGCTGTTCAAAATCTAAAAGGTGAGTATGGTATAGACGAAGAAGATAAAGTTATTATTCATGTATCGAATTTTCGTCAGGTAAAAAGAGTCACTGATGTTGTAAAAGCATTCAATATCATTGCAAAACAAGTAAAGTCTAAACTGCTGCTAATCGGGGATGGCCCTGAGGTAACAGTTGTTTGTAAATTAGTAAACGATTTACAATTAACTGATAAAGTACTTTTTTTAGGTAAACAAGAAAATGTTGAGGAGTTATACTCAATAAGTGATTTAACTCTATTATTGTCTGAAAAGGAAAGTTTCGGTCTTGTATTACTTGAGGCATTCGCTTGTGGTGTGCCAGGTATTGGTACAAATATTGGTGGAATTCCAGAAGTAATCACTCCTGGAGAAAATGGCTACATTAGTCAGGTTGGAGATATTGAAGATGTTGCGAAGAAAGCAGTGCAAATTCTGACAGATGATCAATTACACAAACAAATGTCTGAAGCAGCTGTTACAACTGTAAAAGAAAAGTTTCATTCCACAAAAATAGTTGAACAATATGAACGCTTATATTTTACTTTACTAAACCGTAGGGTCGACATTGTTAAATAAGATTCTTTTCATAAAACTGCTATGATATTTTTACAAAGGCTCTTTTCGTAAACTTTGTTAATATTGTTATCTAATTAATACTAAAAAGTCATTTAACATGGTTAGTCATTGTTGAACAGAAGCGAAAGATGCCACGTACTCTAGCTGTGTACGTGTTTCGTTCTTAGTAAGAAAAACAACAATGAATGCGAAAACAGCCTTTTACAACGGCTCTTTTAATAAACTTTGTTTGAGGTTGATACTAATTTGGGACAGTAACATTTATGTTCATACGTTTTTATTTGATAATTATATAAGCAGTAATGAATGCAATGACTGTCCATTTATAAAACGATGCAAAACATCTTGTCTTTAAGTTTAAATTTATCCTAAACATTAAGTTGTGCTCTCACTCATTTAGTTCAAGCTAATTGAGGAGTTTGATGTTTTTAACATATAGAATCATGAAGGTTTAATAAAAGGAGATATCTTATGTTACATGATCCGTTTGAGCTACCCACATTTATTATCCAAACAATACAGCAGGCAGGATTCGAAGCATATTTTGTTGGGGGAGCAGTTAGAGATATGCTACTGCATCGTGAAATAGGTGACGTTGATATTGCAACTTCAGCGTTACCACAACAAGTTATAAAGCTGTTTCCGAAGACAATTGATGTGGGTATCCGTCACGGTACAGTCGTAGTTCTTCACAAAGGTGAATCATTTGAAGTAACTACATTTCGAAATGAAGGGGATTATGAGGAGCATCGACGTCCTAAGGACGTTACATTTATTAGCTCTCTTTCGGAAGATTTACAGAGGCGTGATTTTACAATTAATGCAATTGCAATGACAGGCTCTGGAGCCTTAATTGATCCTTTTGATGGTCAAGCTGATATACAAAAACAGATGATTCGTTGTGTAGGTGACGCAACAGAACGATTTTATGAAGATGGCTTACGGATGTTAAGAGCTATACGCTTTGTTAGTCAACTGTCCTTTGTCTTAAGTGATGATACGAAAGCTGGGATAAGCCGGTGTAACAATATATTAAAACATATTTCTGTTGAAAGAATTACAGCTGAGTTTGAAAAAATTATGAGAGGAAATAATAGTCACATAGCTTTTCAATTACTGGCTGAACTTAAAATTTATAAATATTTGCCTCATTGTGCGAATAAACAAATCGAATTTGAACAGCTGGCAAACTATAAATGGCACTCACTTCAACAAAACGAAGAGTTTTGGACTTTATTCACAATGTTATTAAAAATGGAGACACCAGGAAAGTTTTTGCGGTCATGGAAATTACCTGTAAAGTTAATTAGAAGCGTAGAAATAAACATACGGTATTTTAACATGTTATTAGCATCAGAATGGACAAAGACTACACTCTATCAATGTGGCCTAGAACATGCAGAACAAATTGAACGTATAAGAGCTGTTGTTCATCAAAATGATGGTACAGAAAGGCTACATAATATAAAAAAAATGTACGTTAGTTTACCAATCATTTCTCGCAAGGAGTTAGTTGTTAATGGAAATGACCTACAAGCTTGGTTTAATAAAAAACCTGGTCCATGGTTAAAAGAATATATTAACAACATTGAGATGGCAATTGTCAATGGAGATGTTGAAAATGAAGTAGAGAACATAAAGGAGTGGCTGTTACATTGCAATCTGAAACTAGAAAACAATTGTTAGAAGCTTTCACAGGTGCTGGAGATGAATTTATATCAGGGCAAAAAATAAGTGAACTACTTGGGTGCAGTCGAACGGCCGTTTGGAAACATATTGAAGATTTACGTAACGAAGGGTATGAGCTAGAGGCAGTCCGTCGAAAAGGCTACAGAATTACCAAAAAACCTAATAAGATCTCAAGTAACGAAATACAGCTTGGTTTACAAACAAAAGTGATGGGTAGGAACGTGCATTTTCATGAGAAAGTTACGTCAACACAAAGGGTTGCTCACACACTTGCACATGAAGGTGTAAAGGAAGGGACGATCGTTCTAGCTGAAGAGCAAACAGAAGGTCGAGGGAGACTGAATAGATCTTGGTTCTCTCCAGAGGGGACAGGGATTTGGATGAGTTTAATAGTCAGACCTAATATTCCTCCTCAACAAGCGCCTCAGCTTACATTACTCACAGCTGTAGCTGTTGCACAAGGTATTGAAGAACTTACTCATTTGTCGCCTAAAATTAAGTGGCCTAATGACATTTTAGTGAATGGTAAAAAGGTTGTGGGTGTATTAACAGAACTTCAAGCTGAGCCAGAGTGTATTCATTCTGTTATCATTGGTGTTGGAATTAATGTCAATCAACAAACAAGTGATTTTCCTGAAGGGATTGACAAAACTGCCACATCATTAGCGATAGAAACAGGGAATAAACTTAATCGTTCTGAATTGATTCAACACATCCTATTAAAATTTGAAAAGTTGTATTTTGAATACTTAAAACACGGTTTTTTATTCGTTAAGCTGTTATGGGAAAGTTATGCAGTAAGTATTGGTAAAAATATTGTAGTAACAACGTTAAATGAAACGAAGAAAGGTGAAGCTTTGGGTATTACAGATGAAGGTGTACTTATGATGAAGGATGAAATGGATAACATACATTATATTCATTCAGCTGATATATCTATTATGTAATAAATAAATGAATTCTTTCGTTTACTTGTTTTTTATTCACCTGATCATCATTTTATAGATCTATGGACAAAGGTGTTAAGTTCCTTGTAGTAATGACAACGATTAATAGTAAAGAAACCTTTCTTTACACTAAGTACATATTGTAAAGTTTTGCTGGAAAAAAGGACAACAATTTTGTATAATTTTGCATGAGGGTAGTATCCTGATGAGAACTATACCTTATTCAATTAGTTTAAATATGTATATAGCTAGTCTGCCTTGATCCAACATATGGACTGGGACAGAGGGATGAAGCAAACCGATGATGTGAATTATATCCTTCTTTCTCATGTTTTTTGAGACTGAGGGATTTTTTAATACGAACTAACCGGTTACTCATGCCCTCTAAAAAAGGAGGGAAAAACGTGAAACAAGTACCAAATTTTTTACAAATGAAGCAAGAGAATGATCCGATTGTTATGCTAACTGCATATGATTATCCATCTGCTAAGCACGCTGAGGAAGCAAACGTTGACATGATTTTAGTGGGAGATTCTTTAGGTATGGTCGTTTTAGGTTATGAATCAACTATCCCTGTGACAGTTGATGATATGGTCCATCATACGAAAGCAGTTAAGCGTGGTGCACAAGATACTTTTATCGTTACGGATATGCCATTCATGTCATATCAAATCTCCAAAGAGGAAACGCTAAGAAATGCCCAACGAATTATTCAGGAAGCTGGAGCTCATGCTGTTAAGGTTGAGGGAGTAGGTGATGTACTTGATATGATAAAAATTTTAACATCAAGTAATATTCCTGTCGTAGCTCATTTGGGATTGACTCCTCAATCTGTAGGTATTTTAGGCGGATATAAAGTACAAGGGAAGGATCATCAGGCAGCTAAACAACTACTTGAAGATGCTAAAAGCTGTGAACAAGCTGGGGCAATCGCATTAGTGCTTGAATGTATTCCTACTCAATTGGCAGAGCAAGTAACGAAGGTAATAGACATACCGACAATTGGTATTGGTGCAGGAAAAACGACAGACGGACAGGTACTTGTTTATCATGATGTGATCGGTTATGGGGTTGAAAGAGTACCAAAGTTTGTAAAGCAATATACTAAGATTAATAATGATATAAAAACAGGTTTAGAAGGTTTTGTTGCAGAAGTGAAAGATCGTAAATTCCCAGAAAAAGGGCATTCTTTCCATATGAAAGAAGAAGAACTGGAAGCACTTTACGGGGGAGCTAAAGCATGATCATCATTAGAAAAATATTAGATATGCAAAAAATGATTAAAGAGTATCGGCAAAAAGGCATGAGTATAGGTTTTGTGCCAACGATGGGATTTCTACACGAAGGACATATCTCTTTAATGAACAGTGCTCGTCCCCAAAATGATATAGTTGTGGCTAGCATCTTTGTAAACCCTTTGCAATTTGGTCCAAATGAAGATTTTGACTCATATCCACGCGATATAGTTAGAGATGAAAAAATGGCAAGTGATGCGCAAGTTGACATCTTGTTTTATCCTGATATAAATGAAATGTATAACTCAGCAATGTCAACTACTGTCGTTGTGAATGAGCGTGTCAATGTTCTTTGTGGAAAATCAAGACCTGGACATTTTGATGGAGTAGCAACTGTCTTAACCAAATTATTTAATATTGTGAACCCTGATAATGTATACTTCGGTATGAAAGATGCACAACAGGTTGCTGTTGTTGATGGTTTAATTAAAGATTTTAATCTTCCAATTAATTTAGTTCCCATTGAAACTGTTCGAGAAGCAAACGGCTTAGCAAAAAGTTCTCGAAATGTCAGGCTAACTAAATTAGAGAAACAACAAGCACCATATTTATATAAAAGCTTACAATTAGCTACAGAACGAATTAAGCTAGGTGAAAAAGATCCACATACAATTATTGCCTTAATTACTGATTATATTGACACACATACTGATGGAAATATTGATTATGTAGAATTGTATTCCTATCCTAAATTAACTGCCTTATCTAAAATTAGTGGCAACATCATTATAGCAATCGCAGTTAAGTTTACAGAGGTAAGGTTGATTGATAATATTACTATGGAAGTTTGTAAGGAGGAATAACAATGTACCGTACAATGATGAATGCAAAAATACATCGCGCCCGAGTAACAGAGGCAAATTTAAATTATGTTGGAAGTATAACAATTGATCAGGACATTCTTGACGCAGTTGGTATGATTGCAAATGAAAAAGTTCAAATTGTTAATAATAATAATGGAGCTAGAATAGAAACATATATTATTCCAGGTGAAAGAGGTAGTGGAGTTATATGTTTAAATGGCGCTGCGGCTAGGCTTGTACAGCAAGATGATATCGTTATTATTATTTCGTATAAATTGATTAGTGAGGCTGATTTATCAGAACATCAACCAAAAATTGCAATTATGGATGAAAATAATCAGATAACTGAACTTATTGGCAAAGAGCCAGCGAGAACGGTTATGTAAGTATAAAACCCTCTATTGATGAGGGTTTTCATGTATAAATAAGTTTTTGTTCAAAGAGGGATCACCCTTGAACAATATTGAGGTGTTATAGATGTTCTCCCGTTTCGTAGTTATAGATCTAGAAACAACAGGAAATGCAGTTAAAAGTAATGACAAAATTATTCAAATTGCGGCTGTGGTCATTGAAGATGGAAAGATCATTGACCGCTTTTCCAGTTTTGTAAATCCAAATCGTGAAATTCCTGCTTTTATAAGTGAACTTACTGGTATTACTAATTCAATGGTAACAGATGCTCCAATGTTCACCGAGATAGCACCTATAATTATTAATATGCTTGAGAATTCTTATTTTGTAGCTCACAACGTCCCATTTGATTTAAACTTTTTGCAAGAAGAAATAAAGTCACATGGCTTTAGTGAATTAACTATACCATCCTTGGATACCGTTGAGTTAGCTAGGATATTGTATCCAACTAAAGATAGTTACAAATTGTCAGATCTATCGGCTGATTTTGTAGTTGAGCATCTGCAGCCTCATCGTGCTGACAGCGACGCTGAAGTGACAGCTATACTGTTTTTGGAACTAATTAATAAATTAAACTCCCTTCCATTAGTTACATTAGAAGCGTTAAAAAAGCATGCTGTTTATTTGAAAAGTGATGTTATTGGAATTATTGCACATGTGATAGAACATAAGCATTCGCTAGGAGAAGAAGTACACACGGGTTTGACCATCGTCCGGGGGCTTGCGCTAAGAACACACAGTTATTTAAATCGGAGTGGCAACTTACAACAACAAGCATTTCGACAATTAAAAAATGATCTTCCATCATTAATGGAGAAGCATATTATAAATTTCGAGCTTCGTGAAGGTCAACTACATATGATGGATGTTGTTGATAAAGCATTGCAAACGAATCAACATGCCATCATTGAAGCTGGAACTGGCTCTGGTAAAACACTTGCATATTTACTACCAGCAGCTCTTTTTGCCATAACTAAAAATAAGCCAGTAATTATAAGTACTTATACCGTCCAACTTCAAGAGCAGCTAGTTGACAATGAAATTAAGATATTGAGGAATTTGTTAGATGTGCCACTGAAAGTAGCTGTCTTAAAAGGGAAGCGCCATTATATGAATTTGTGGAAATTTGAACGCAGTTTAGCATATTTGGATAGTAATTATGATGTGATTTTGACAAAATGTCAAATACTTGTTTGGTTGTTAGAAACAACAACAGGTGATGTAGATGAACTGAATCTTACCTCTGGTGGTTTGTTATTTTGGGACGAAATAAATGAACACTCGCATACATTGTTGAACAATGACAATCCTTGGAAGCCTTATGAATTTTATCATAAAGCACGAAATGAAGCTCACCAGGCAGATGTTATCATTACAAATCACTCACTAATGTTGACTGATTTACAAGCTGAACACAGTTCTTTATTACCAAAATATGATGTGGCAATTATTGATGAAGCTCATCAATTAGAGCGGATTGCTAGCGAATGTTTTGGAGATTATATTAATTATAATTACTTCGTCTTTTTATTTGCAAAGCTTGGCTCACTTGACCAACCTAGTCTACTTTCCAATGCTTTTCATTTATTTAGCGACAAACATTTAAACGTAGATTCTTTTCGGATTATCGACCATCTAATTAAAAACCTAAAGGCTGAAGTTGATGATTTATTTAGAATGCTACGAGCAATCATACTTAAAAATAACAACGATGGTCAAGCGTACCGAACTCAATATAGATTTAATGTTAGTGAAGAACATGGTAGAGAGTGGAATGCATCACTTGAGTTGGTCAGTAGAGTAAGGATGCAAATGATTGAGCTTGTGAGTACAATGCAAACTCAATTTACAGCCATTAAATCCATAGAACACAAATTATCCGTCCATGATAAACGTGAAATCGATTTATTCTTTTCTTTTATAGAAAAGTTTAATCATACGCAACAAGTATTAGAATCAATATTATTAGTTGATAATCAAGAGTCAGTTTCATGGATGGAAACAGATACGAAAGGGGCTCAAAACGCGGTAAAGCTATATACACAACCAATTGATGTTTCAGATCTATTAGCCGATGAGTTTTTTTCTAACAAGCACAGTGTAATTTTAACATCAGCTACTTTAAATGCCCATGAGTCATTTAAGCATATTATAAACCAGCTGGGCCTTGAAGACTTTTACCCGTTAACTGAATTTGTGCCATCGCCTTTTGTATATGAGAAGCAGGCTCTACTATGCATACCAAATGATGTTCCGCTTATAAAAGAGACTTCTACAGAAGATTATATAGCAAACATAGCAAATCATATTGTAGCAATTGCGAGCAAATTACAAGGTAGAATGTTACTGTTATTTACTTCTTATGACATGGTTAGAGAAATGTATAGCCAACTAAAGGTGAAAACTGAATTAGATGACTTTGTCATTTTAGCACAAGGTTCTAGCAGTTCTAGCCGGTCAAAGCTTTCCAAAACGTTTCAAGAAATATCCAAATCAATTTTACTTGGAACTTCAAGTTTTTGGGAAGGGGTTGATCTAGTAGGAGAAGAGTTAGCTAGCGTTGGTATCATTAGACTACCTTTTTCATCACCTGATGATCCCATTTCAGCAGCAAAAAATGAAAAAATACGTTTTAATGGTGGTAATCCGTTTACAGAATTAGCATTACCAGATGCTATTTTCCGCTTCAAACAAGGGGTTGGAAGATTAATAAGACATAAAAGCGATAAAGGGATTATATTTGTGTTTGATCGCCGTCTTACAACAACATCCTATGGTAAACAGTTCTTAGCAGCTGTACCAACAATCCCAGTTATTGAAGGTTCAATTGATCGGTTACTTTCTATAATTGAAGAGTGGCATTAGGATAGCTGTAGTAGTTGTGGAGGGATAGTAGTGTTACACTTTTCTAAATGTTTGACAATTTGGTTCGGGTTGTCCTTTATAGGGAATTTGTTGCAACCGCAGCAGCCGGTTGATATAGCAAAAGTGAATTTAAAGCTAACACAGGACGATATTGCAATCACTTTTTTTGATCTGTCATCTGGAGAAGCCACACTTATTCAAAATGCTAAAGGCAATACGATTTTAATTAATTGTGGTGGTCCAAAAACCCAAAGTGAAATGGAAATGATGTTTCAATTGTATGATATTAAACAGCTTGACACGGTCATTATTACAAAAGATGATATTCAATACGATACGAATATCGATTGGATTATACAAAATTTCCCGGTAGGAAAAATTGTGTTAGCTTCGAATAACGAACATCCCTATCCTTTTTTAGATGATATAAAAATAGAAAAGTGGAAAAATCAAGATTCTTTTGAGTTATTCAATCATGTCGTAATTAAGGTTGAAAATGAAAATATAGGACAGACCGATGGCGCTCTTGATTTATCAATATTTCTTAAAAGTCACCACATTTTGTATATGACAAATGCAGGAAAGTTAATTGAGAAAAAATTATTAACACATATGGAAACAGAAGTCGATATATTAAAGGTTGGTGATTTTGGAGCAGAAGGTGGTACAACTTCATTTTTTTTAGAAAAAATTGACCCGAAAGTTGCCATCATTTTTCAGAACAAGAATAACAAGCCCAATCAAGAAGTACTGGAAAGGTTATATGATTCTTGGATCGATATTTATTTAACGAAACAAGTCGGGAATATTTCCATTAAATATAGTAATGATCAGTATGAAATTATCCCGATTGAAGTAAATAAGCAGGAATAAAATTTTGTTAAACATAGGGTGTTTAGCAAGGATTGTTTGTCGTATAAAGAATTAAACGAGTACTCGTTCGTCCATCTTTTCTTCAATACAAAGATGACTAACATATATAACATTTTTTATGATACTAATTTGGTAACATTAGAAAGAAGTTTCTGACCTTCTGTAGGCACATTAATTGTTACCATTTCTAAATAATTCTTCTCTAAAGACTATAAAAAACCTACTATACATAATGAAATTTATTTGAACATGGGAACAAAGTTCACGTAAAGATTTTGAAATAAAAAACCTGTAACAACTTGTGTGTACAGGTCTACGGTGTGGGTTAGGGTATATTTTTTATAAAAGACTGTTATCGCATTTGATTGTTGCTTTTCTTAGGCATCCTTTCACATGTAAAATGAGGTCAATTGTATACATTTATTTGTTGGTTGAAATTAAGCTCATTTCAACAAGTTTCAGAAAAGAGCCTTATAAAAAGAGCTAGGAAACACTCTTATCATATTTATTATCAATTTGTTGAATACACCTGTTATAATTGATATAGATTACTCTCACTTACTTTGTGAGTACTGTTATTTTTACCTTAGTTCTTAACAATATAAGTAACAAAATTTGTTCACAAAATAGGAGGACTCTATTGCATGGAAAGTAAAATTGAAGTATTATCTACTTTAAAGATTGCACATTCTTCTGATTTATACAAAATTGTCGATAATTTAAATCGTACTTTAAAAGGACAAGATTTAATGTTTGGACTAGCTTTAGACGAGAATGATGAAGAAACAGCAGTTTTTACTATTTACCGTACGTAATAAAAAGGACTTTATAATGATGAAAAAAAGAATTATCCCAATAGCTGTTATTAGCACTATTATTTTCTTTATAATAATTGGATATTTGTATTTAAGTGCAATGAAGCCGATTGAAATCGCTGAAGATACAGCAATTAACATAGCTAAAAAGGAAGCACAAATGCAAACTATTCAAAAAGTATATACATATCATGGAACAGAAGCATATTCTGTTGTGCTTGGTGAAGATCAGTCAGAGCAAGCTCTAGCAGTTTTTATCCCTGAGGATGTTAACAAACCTATTGTTATTAAAAACCAAGCAGATGGCACAACAGAACAGCAAATCATTGACATGGTTAACAAAGAACAAAATCCCAAAAAGATCATATCAGTAACGTTAGGAATGGATGGAAATATACCAATTTGGGAAACGGTTTATATTGATCACCAAAACCGATACGTTTATCATTACTCTTATTTTGAAACAGGCACTCAACGCAAAAGGTATATAATATCCTAAACAATCAAGGAGGAACTGACATGAAATTGGCACATCGAGTATCTTCATTAACACCTTCAACAACATTGGCTATTACTGCTACTGCAAAAGAACTTAAAGAACAAGGGCATGATGTAATAGGGTTAGGAGCTGGTGAACCAGATTTCAATACTCCACAGCATATTATAGAAGCTTCTATTACAGCCATGAATGAAGGTAAAACTAAATACACACCATCAGGTGGCCTCCCAACTTTAAAGAAAGAGATATGTGATAAATTTAATAAAGATCAGGGGATTCAATATGATCCGTCTGAAATAATTGTATGTACTGGTGCGAAACACGCACTTTATACACTATTTCAAGTCCTTCTTAATGAGGGTGACGAAGTAATTATACCTTCTCCATATTGGGTTAGCTATCCTGAGCAAGTAAAATTAGCAGAAGGACATCCTGTATTTGTCAAGGGTGAAGAAGAGAATGAGTTTAAAATTACTGGCGAACAACTTAGGGGAGCAATTACAGAGCGCACTAAAGCAATTATTATTAATTCTCCAAGTAACCCTACTGGAATGTTATATAGTAAAGAAGAATTGGCAGAGTTAGGTGAAATATGTTTACAACATAACATCTTAATTATTTCTGATGAAATTTATGAAAAGCTCGTATACGCCAATAGTGCACACGTTTCGATTGCTCAGATATCTCCACAATTAAAAGAGCAGACGATCATTATCAATGGTGTATCCAAATCACATTCGATGACTGGATGGAGAATTGGCTATGCTGCAGGTAATAAAGAAATTATTAAAGCAATGACAAATCTTGCAAGTCACAGTACATCTAACCCAACGTCAATTGCACAATATGCTACTCTTGCGGCTTATAATGGTTCTCAACAGCCTGTAGAAGATATGCGTGTAGCTTTTGAAGAACGCTTGAATATTATTTATGAAAAATTGATTCAAATTCCCGGCTTCACTTGTATTAAACCTAAAGGGGCATTTTACCTATTTCCTAATGCCAAAGAGGCAGCTAAATTAGCAGGTTTAAAAGACGTAGATGAATTAGCTAAAGCTCTTTTGGAAGAAGAAAAAGTTGCAATCATTCCAGGGTCAGGATTCGGAGCTCCAGACAATTTACGACTTTCATACGCGACATCACTTGATCAATTAGAAAAAGCAATTGAAAGAATTAGTCATTTTATGAAAGTGCAATGTCATGCATAATGATTTTTAATATGCACTCAAAATATAAGCGCTTGTTATACATTTTTACTCAAGATACAAGGGATTAATATATTTATTTTTTATGTTTTAGACGAGATGCTTATTCTGGTGTAGAATTACAACTGCATAAACAGCCAAATAAAAGAGGGTTTGACTCAAAAAGTGTTAGTTTGTACTTTAGGCATGTATTGTGCAAATAATATCGAGTCAGACCCTTTTTGTTGGAGAATCTTGCACTTTTACCCTCGTTGAATAAGGATTGGAATAGCATTGTCTTATTGTCTAGCCTCAATGCTAAGTTGCTTTAAGACTCTTCCGTGCTATTAGCTAATAGCAGTGGCAATCACGCTTTTCTGCCTTGCAACAATTTTTGTCGAAATGTATAATGTAACTTGGATACATATAAAAAGAGGCAAGCAACTTGTTTACCTCTGCAAACGGATGTATTGTATTTTGGAGGGAATTTTATAGTGAAAACGACAATTACTGAAGTAAGTAAATATGTTGGCCAGGAAGTAACCATTGGAGCTTGGTTAGCTAACAAACGTTCAAGTGGAAAAATCGCTTTTCTACAGTTAAGAGATGGTTCAGGATTTATTCAAGGGGTTGTAGTTAAGGCTGAGGTTGAAGAAGAAGTATTCAAGCTTGCTAAATCAATCACACAAGAAACTTCATTGTTTGTAACAGGTACGGTTCAAGAAGATGAACGGTCACCTTTTGGATATGAATTAACAGTAACTAATATTAAAGTGATTCGTGAATCGGTTGACTACCCGATAACACCTAAAAAGCATGGTACAGAATTTTTAATGGACAATCGTCATTTATGGATACGCTCGAAACGACAGCATGCAGTTATGAAAATACGTAATGAAATCATTCGTGCAACGTATGAATTTTTCAATAACAATGGCTTTGTCAAAGTAGATCCACCAATATTAACTGGAAGTGCTCCTGAGGGGACAACGGAATTATTCCATACTAAATATTTTGAAGAGGATGCTTATCTATCACAAAGTGGCCAATTATATATGGAGGCTGCTGCGATGGCTTTAGGAAAAGTATTTTCTTTTGGTCCTACTTTCCGTGCAGAAAAGTCTAAGACTCGTCGTCATCTAATCGAATTTTGGATGATTGAACCCGAAATGGCATTCTACGAGTTTGAAGATAATTTACAAGTACAAGAACAATATGTAGCCTATATCGTTCAAGCAGTGTTGAAAAACTGTGCACTTGAATTGAAAATTTTAGGGAGAGAAACTGAAACACTTAGTAAGATTACAGCACCATTCCCACGTATTACGTATGATGATGCAATTAAGTTTTTACACGACAAGGGCTTTGACGATATTGAATGGGGGGATGATTTTGGTTCTCCTCATGAAACTGCAATTGCAGAAAGTTTTGAAAAGCCAGTATTTATAACACATTATCCGACAGCATTAAAACCTTTTTATATGCAGCCAGATCCAAATCGAGACGATGTTGTGTTATGTGCTGATTTAATTGCTCCAGAAGGGTATGGTGAGATTATTGGCGGCTCTGAACGCATACATGATGCTGAATTATTAGCTCAACGTATGAAGGAACATGATTTATCTCCAGAGGCTTATCAATGGTATTTAGATTTACGTCAATACGGTTCGGTTCCCCATTCTGGATTCGGCTTAGGATTAGAAAGAACGGTAGCATGGCTTAGTGGTGTTGAGCATGTACGTGAAACAATTCCATTCCCACGTTTATTAAACCGTCTATATCCTTAAAATTAGTTTAATGTTCTCCGGCTCCCACCTCAATAGGTGGGAGCTTTAAATGGGGTAAGGTTTTCACCAGAAAGTGAATAGTGAAGATCTCACTGTAATAAATGGTATTCATAAATAATTAAGTTGAAATATAAACTAAAATGATTATGTTTGTCTGTCATTTGCTATTTAGCATATTATGACTGATAAATTCCCTTGGAGGGTGACTCTAAAGGATCTAACTTACATTTCATCCAATATTTAAGGAAGAATCTCCTTATTGCAAGAAATTGTATGTCAGATCGTTTTCTTTTGAGACATCCTTTTTGCATATATGATGTACTGTGAAATGGTTTGTAAACGGTCATCACATATTCTTGTTCATGTTATACTAAGGACGAGGTGTCATAAATGATAAGTAAAGATAAAATGCTTGACTGGCTTGATCAAGGCAGTATCTCTATCCCAAAATTGCTGTTACAAAACTACGTACAGATTGGCCTTAATGAACAGGAACTTATGTTAATTTTACATGTGTATTCTTTTATAGAACAAGGAAACAAATTCCCTACACCAAATGAATTAGCTGATAGAATGACATTTTCAACAGAAGAGTGCACGGATATATTACGATTGTTATTAAAAAGAGCGTATATTCGTATTGAAGAAGGCAGTGATGAGCATGGAAAAATTAATGAGCAGTATTCCTTGCAGCCATTGTGGGAAAAAGTTTTAATGAGCTTTGTATCAGAGACTGCGGTTGAAGAACCAAACAAAGAAGATATTAATTTATATGTGATGTTTGAAGAAGAGTTTGGTCGACCTTTATCACCATTCGAAGGTGAAACATTATCTATGTGGCTTGATCAGGATCAATATAATCCAATCATTATTAAGACAGCATTGCGTGAAGCAGTACTATCAGGAAAATTAAATTTTAGATATATTGATCGCATATTATTTGAGTGGAAAAAGAATGGGATAAAAACGGTTGAACAAGCTCAAAGTTACGGTAAAAATATTCGGAAGCATCAACAAAAACGGTCAAGTACACAGGAAGGGGAATATAAACGTACTATTCCTTTTTATAATTGGCTTGAACAGCAGTGATCTTTTGAAAAAAGTAGCGAACAATCAGGTGAGCTATTTGCAGCCTGATTTTTTTTGTCCTACTTACTTATGTAAATTGATTAACAAGACTGATCCGCATTGCAAAGAATACTACTTTACAATGTTGTAAATTAACCTAAAAATCCAACGGAGACTGTATGATATTGATCTTTTTAAAAGAGGAATAACCGTCCCTAATGATAATCTTTATTAGTGTTATCTGTTCGTAGGGAAAGGAACAATTAATGCGGAGTAGTCAATAATTAAAATTGGGTGTGAAATATACTATGTTAAATAATACACAAATTAGGTTTTGTTTAGATAAAATGGGGGAAATGTTTCCTGATGCACATTGTGAACTAAATCACTCAAATCCATTTGAGCTTGTGGTTGCTGTTGCTCTATCTGCACAATGCACCGATGCACTTGTAAATAAAGTAACTAAAAAGTTGTTTACAAAGTATAAGAAGCCTGAAGATTATTTGGCAGTCTCATTAGAAGAGTTACAACAGGATATTCGATCTATTGGTTTATTTCGAAATAAGGCGAAAAATATCCGCAATCTATCTCAGTTATTAATCGAGCAATATGGAGGTATTGTTCCTAATGACCGTGACGAGTTAACGAAGTTACCAGGTGTAGGAAGAAAAACAGCAAATGTAGTCGTCTCAGTCGCGTTTGACATACCGGCGATTGCTGTTGATACTCATGTTGAACGTGTTAGTAAACGTTTAGGGATATGTCGTTGGAAGGATAGTGTTTTAGAAGTAGAAAAAACACTAATGCGAAAAGTACCAAAGGATGAATGGTCTGTGACCCATCATCGCATGATATTTTTCGGTAGATATCATTGTAAAGCACAATCACCTCAGTGTGAAGTATGTCCACTCCTTGATTTGTGCAGAGAGGGTAAAAAAAGAATGAAAAAGAACAATAGAATTACCAAAGGGGAGAAATAAGGTTGGAACTAAATATCCCAAACCATATGAAAAATACACTCTTTTTCCCTGAGTCTATAACAAATCTAAATATTAACCTACATAATTCATTTGAATTGAACGTTGATTTAATAAATTTTGGCTACGACATTGCAGCACATAACGATATAGATACAATTAAGCCTTGGTTGTCGATAGAGCAATATATTCCTATAGTAATAGCTAAATGGAAGGAGATTGAACCAGAGTTAACTCAACATTTTCAGCAGAGGATAAAAACGAATATCAAACAGGCGATTGTTCAATCATTAGGTTTGTTCTTATCTATGCTTTTTTGGATGAACAGCAGCCCTGTAACGAACCTTATTAATATTCAAGATCAAATTAAAGAATTGAAATACAAACCGATCAATGTAGGTGAAAGAATTGATTTTATAATGAAAAAACCACATCAATTTCATTCTTTTATACAGCTTAGTGAGTTATTTCAAGAAAGTACTAAAATATATTATAAGATTGTTGCATTACAAAAATAACATCGATACTTAGGATTGAAATTAGCTAGTGAGTAAGGTTCGTCAACTTTGTTAATTACTATTACAGGGCTTTATGTAGTTATTCAACTTACGGAGCAATAGTTATATACGTGGATAACTTGAGCACGAAGGGCGATAATCTATGTGAAAATAACCTTAGTTAAAAATCTTTAAATATTAATTTACAAATGAAAAAATGACTTTTGTTTAACCACCATTTGGACGAGCTTACCCACAAAAAAAACAACAGGCTACCTCTCATAGCCTGTTGTTTTTTCAGTTATTATTCATTATTATCCTCTTCACTTGGAGGTGGTTCAGGTGGCCGTTCATCATGGTCACCTTCATCAATTAATGGGTCTCCAATTTCTCCTTCATCATCAGTTCCTGGCTCTTCATCAAATAAGTCATCAAACGGATTTTCTAATTCTTCCTCAAATATCGGAATCTCAACAGAGGCACTTAGTGGGTCACTTCTATTTTCTGGATTGCTGTCACTAACTGCTGAGATCTGATAAGAGTAGATTGCCCCTTCAATCGGATCAGGTACGAGGTAACTAAACTCTTTTGTAGTGCCTATTACTTCATACGGGCCTTCATCAATTGATTGTTTAATTTCGAATGAAATGTCACTTAATTCTTCCTCAGACCCATCTAACGTATAGTCCCACAATAATTGTAATGCATTAGTTCTTTCATCATATAAAGCTTCAAAACCATTAGGTGGGTCTATTTTATCATATTTTTCTGAGACCTTAGTTGGTTCTGTGCCTTTCACAAAGTATTCGTAGACGATTTCACTTTGTGGTGTAAATTCACTAGGTAATTTTGCGGGATTTGACCCTTTTTCAACCTTTTGTTGAACCACACTGTTAGGTACAGTGAAATCAGCAGATTCACCACCTGATATGTGGGTGAATAAATTTTTAAATAGTCTACGGGCAATTTTTTCTTCATCTACGCTTTTAAAATATGCATCTTCACTAATTCGATTAAATCCTGTCCATATTGCTGCCGTATATTCTGTTGTATAGCCTGCAAACCATACGTCTTTCGTTGCATTTTCCGGTAAACCGTATTTTTGTGTTTCTTCTACAGGATAGTTAGTAGATCCTGTTTTACCGGCAACTGGGACTGCATTGCTAACAAAGGCATCCCGACCTGTTCCATTGGTAACAACAGATTTTAACATATCAGTTATCATAAAAGCAGTGTAATCTGACATCGCTTCTTCAGTTTCCGGCGTTAAATCTATTTCCCTTCCATCAGGAAAAACAATTTTAGTAACAGCATGAGGTTGATTATAAAATCCTTCATTACCAAAGGCACTGAATGCACCTGCCATGTCTAATGTAGATACACCAGTACTAAATCCACCTATAGCGTATGGTTCGTATATTTGTTTTTCTAGTGGGATTCCTAAACCAACCGCAAAGTCTCTTGCTTTATCGAGACCGACTTCTCTCACTGCTTTAACTGCTGGAACATTAACTGACTGTTCTATAGCATATCTCATAGACATCCAGCCTCTATATCCATCATACCAATTATATATTTGTTTATTAGAATCAGCATATGTCATTTGTTCATCATTAATTTGTTCATATGTCGACCATTTTAAATATTCAATTGCAGGACCATAATCAAGAACAGGTTTTATGGAAGATCCTGGTTGTGCTTTTGTATCTATAGCATAATTCCAACCTCTTGCAGCGTCTTGATTACGTCCACCACCGATGGCTCTTATTTGACCTGTTTTTGTATCAAGTAATGTAATTCCAGCTTGGAGGTTCTCGTTTGGGAAGTTGACAACATTATTCGATTGTAACAGCTCATTAGTGTATTTTTGTGCTTCTGTATCTAACGTCGTATAGATTTCTAGTCCACCTGAATATAGATCGTAATCTCCAGATTCATTAATTTCTTCTATAACATAATCTAGAAAAGCGTCATAAGGTTCAGATTCTATTGTTGTTACATTCAGTGATTCTTCAACAGGTATTGCTTTGGCTTGTTCAGCCTGTTCAGCTGAAATAAAGCCATGTTGCGACATTAAAGACAGTACAACATTTCTTCTTTCTTCTGCTGCTTCAGGATTTTTAATAGGATTGTAATTATTTGGACTTTGAGTCATTCCTGCTAGTAAAGCAGCCTGATGTAGTTGCATGTCATTTAAATTATCTTTATCAAGGCCGAAATATACTTCAGCTGCTTTGCCTACTCCGTACGTACTTCCACCTAAAAAGATTTTATTTAAATACAGTTCTAATATCTCTTCTTTAGATTTAATTTGTTCAAGCTTATATGCTAACCATGCCTCTTGAACTTTTCGACTTATTTTTTTTTCAGGTGTTAACACATAGTTTTTGACAACTTGTTGTGTGATAGTACTTGCCCCTTCAGCACCGAAGCCTTCTGTAATATTAGCAAGAACGGCTCCACCGATTCGAATGGGGTCAATTCCATGATGTTCAAGAAAACGAGCGTCTTCAACAGCTAGAAATGCATCTTGAAGTACTGTTGGAATTTCGTTATATTTTACATACGTGCGTTTCTCTATCCCAAGCTCAGCAAATTCATTGCCATCTTTATCAAATACCTTTGAAGAGAATGATGCTTGAAATGCTTGTTCATCTAATGGAGGCACATCTTTAATGATTACATAAAATGCAATTCCTCCAACTATAGCGCCAATAATTCCTAACGAAAAAAATACTAAAATAAGTTTCTTAATAAATTGAAAGATACTTTTTTTAGGTTTTTGGTTACTTTTATGGTTACGTTCAGCTTGTTTACGTGCTGTTCTTGACTGTGATTGACTTGCCATGTGGTATTCCTACCTTTCAACTTAATAATCCCTAGCAGAGTTATGAGAAATAAATATTATCCAATATGTTAAGATAATCAATGCGTGGGTTATAGCCTAGTGGGACTTCATGACCTAAATCCACTATCTCTTGTTTTGTTATTGATTTTCTATCTCCTTTTTTCATACGGTCCCAAAAACTTAATAGGTGGGTAGCTTCTAGCAGAAAGATCTGTTCATTCTTAGTAAATCGTAAAATGACAAAACACAATCCGTTATGATTTATTACATCTCGCATATGTTTAATTTGGTGGTCGTGAAAGTTTTGCAAAGGGAATGATGTTTTGTTTCTAGTTTCTTTAGCTTCAAAATCTATATACCTACCCTTGTAAATACCATTATAGTCAGTAGTTGAAGCTTGTTTAAAATAGGCTTCTTTAATAACAGCAGCACTTCTTTTCGGATAGTCAACTTGTACGATTTGAACTGGCGTTGGCTTTTTGTGAATAACCGCTATATTGTGTAGTAAATAATAATGATTAGAGTCATTAATATCCTCTTCCAAAGTCATACCACGATTACTGTATGAAGCTTTTTTAGCGGTATTAGTATCTTTATCTTGTTTTTCTTTATATAATTTACCATTCGGATAGCGAATCACTGATTCATCCTCCTCACCTAACTTCACCAACTATCATAACAAATAATAAAACTACATTGTAACGATTTTAACAAAGTGTCATCATAATGATGTTAAAAAAAAAGTATAGGTGTTTTTTTAAGTTATGGCAAGTGATAAACTTCTTTTTACACGTTATTTAGCCTCAAATAATTAGACGATTGTTCGTATAATAATGTTACAAATATAATATTTTGAATGAAGTAAACGATTGGAGAGTGTACTATGAGGACATGTAGTTGGGGTGATTCACACGTAATATATCGAAGATGAGGGAAGGCTAGCCCTCATCTTCGTTTGAAGTTAAGTAGCAGGTTTATTAGGGCCTTCTAGTTTTGGGTTACCATATCCCGTTGCTTTCTGTTTATTTTCTTGAGTATTTTGCTGCTTGTTGTTTTTATTTTTGGCCAACTAAAACACCTCCTAACAATTAGTGTAAACAATCCTGTTATTTTCATGCGAACTGCGTTGTCGAATTGTCGCAAAAATAAAATTGTCGACTTTCTTTGTTGAATTAGTTCTAGTTTTGTCAATCGTGGAGGTGTTGAACTTAACATCACGAAACTATAACGTATAAGTAAAAGAGAGGCTATGTTTAGCTCAATGATTATAATGTAAGTTAAATATACTGATGAGGAGGAAGAAGATAAATGGAATTGACCAATAAAGAATTGCAGAATTCGGTGTTTGATGAATTGCTTGACTATCTTGAATTAATAGATCAAAAGCTTGTTAATCATGTTGAAGAACACATAGGTATATATGTTGAGCAACAACAAAGGAATATTAAAACTATATCAAATAACCTTCATAAAATAGAAAATATATATGATCATAACATCATCGACATTGCACTCTAATCCCACATAGAAATTCAGCAAAAGATACCCTCGCTATCCTTTCAATCAATCCATTGAATTGATATAATATTACTGGAACTTAAGTAGATTAATTGGAGAATAAAATATGGAAAATTACGAAAAATTAATAAAATTAACAAATATGTTAAAGACATTTAATAATAAATGCATAGATATACTGGAACAAAGAAAAGAGCTTACTCATGTTGAAGTTGATTTTTATCGTGAGGTATATCCGTTTGCTAATGAAGTTAATAAAATTCTTGATATGTGGAAAATCAATGCTTTGCAGTGGATTAATGAACAAAATCCTAAATATATTTATCCTTTGCAAATTGAATCAACTTTTGAAAATTTGCAAACATTGTCTGTTCAAGTTTTTTATAATGAAGGGAAGGGGAAGCGTTTGTTAAACCTTCACCAATCAGTTGATTATTTATTAAATGCGATGATAAGTGAACTTAAAGAAAAATAAAATTGTATAATTTATTTTTTCTCTATTCACAACAATATTAATTGTGTTATAGTATTAACGATAACTACATATGTTCACTACTAGGGGGGTCCAATAGCTTGGACTGAGAGAAGAGCGCGTTAAAGTTCTTTGACTCTTAGAACCTGATCTGGCTCATACCAGCGTAGGGAAGTAGAATTCGACCAGCTTATTGTTACTATAGCTATGTCATAAATTACTTTCAACAAAAGGGTTCTCAATTTTGAGAACTCTTTTTTAGTTGGTATGGGTCAGCAACTTTATAAGATAGTTGGAAATTGTATACTTTATTCAAACCGACTATCTGACAGTTGATTCATTCATATTATTGAGGAGGAATTTTCAATGACAAAAGAAAGTATTGCACAAAATATGACATTTCCTTGTAGCAAGAAGGTTTATGTACAAGGAGATCAAGCTGATGTAAAAGTACCGATGAGAGAAATTGAGCTTCAACATACTAGTGGTACTTTTGGCGAGGAAGAAAATGAGCCTGTGAGAGTATACGATACGAGCGGACCGTATACAGACATTGCATATGATGTTGACATACGGAGAGGTCTTCCAAAGCTACGAGATGACTGGATTATTAAACGAAATGATGTTGAACAGTATGAAGGCCGTGAAATAAAACCAGAGGATAATGGATATGTAGAATCAGATGCTCGTTCAAACCTTGAACAATTTCCACATATTAATAAGCAGCCTCTACGAGCAAAAAGTGGCGGATGTGTCACACAATTGCACTATGCAAGAAAGGGTTTAATTACCCCTGAAATGGAATTTATAGCTATACGTGAAAATATGAGCCCAGAGTTTGTCCGAGATGAAGTAGCTAGTGGTCGCGCGATCATTCCAGCAAATATTAATCATTCAGAAAGTGAACCGATGATTATAGGGAAAAACTTCCATGTGAAAATTAATGCGAATATTGGCAATTCGGCCGTCTCGTCATCCATCGATGAGGAAGTAGAAAAAATGACATGGGCTATTCGTTGGGGTGCAGATACGATGATGGACTTGTCTACAGGGAAAAACATACATACAACGAGAGAATGGATTATAAGAAATGCACCAGTTCCAGTCGGAACGGTTCCTATTTATCAAGCGCTTGAAAAAGTAAATGGCATTGCGGAAGACTTAACGTGGGAAGTATATCGTGACACATTAATTGAGCAAGCTGAACAAGGTGTAGATTACTTTACGATTCATGCAGGGGTACTTTTGAGATATATACCAATGACTGCAAAGCGTACGACAGGCATTGTTTCTAGAGGTGGGTCTATTTTAGCGCAGTGGTGCTTAGCACATCATGAAGAAAACTTTCTATATACTCATTTTGAAGATATTTGTGAAATCTTAAAAGCATATGACATATCAGTTTCTTTAGGGGATGGTCTCCGTCCAGGTTCCATTGCTGATGCGAACGATGAAGCGCAGTTTGCTGAATTGGAAACATTGGGTGAATTAACGAAAATTGCTTGGAAGCATGATGTTCAAGTGATGATTGAAGGACCTGGTCATGTTCCGATGCATCTTATAAAAGAAAATGTGGATAAACAACAAGAAGTTTGTCACGATGCGCCATTTTACACACTTGGCCCATTAACGACAGACATTGCGCCTGGCTATGACCATATTACTTCAGCTATAGGTGCTGCAATGATTGGTTGGTTTGGAACGGCGATGCTTTGCTACGTAACACCTAAAGAACACCTAGGCTTACCGAACAAAGAAGATGTACGTGAAGGAGTTATCGCTTACAAAATTGCTGCCCATGCAGCAGATCTTGCGAAAGGACATCCTGGTGCTCAAAATCGAGATGATGCACTTTCTAAGGCACGCTTTGAGTTTAGGTGGCACGATCAATTTAACCTTTCGTTAGACCCAGAGCGAGCACGTGAATATCACGATGAAACATTGCCTGCCGAAGGTGCTAAAACAGCCCATTTTTGCTCAATGTGTGGGCCTAAGTTTTGTTCAATGAGAATATCTCAAGACATTCGAGATATGGCAAAAGACCAAGGTAAAAATGAGTCTGAAGTGATAGAAGAAGGAATGAAGCAAAAGGCAGAGGAATTTACGCAAACAGGCTCCAATATATACGGCTAAATCTTCTATATAGTGAGAAGTAGGCGAATAGCGCTTACTTCTCACTTGTTTTTACCATGAACTTTCATTAAATACTCTTATTTACACAGACTATTTCTAACAAAACTTACTCTTTTTCAACGTGAATTGAAACTGGGCGATCTTTCTTCGTAGCTACTGTTTCGATTGCAAATTCTGCTTCTTCTTTATATTTTGCTGCTACATTATGTCCGAATTTATGTTTGGTGTTTTTATAACCTTTCCGTTTATGATTAAAATGCTTACCACGACCCATCCTTAATTCCTCCTATGTATAGTTTTCCATCTTTATTACTATTGGATAAAAAGGCGATAAATATAACTTTTATTCAAAATAAAATGGAATTTAATGATAAAATAAGATCAAACTTCATTAATATCCATAAAAAGAAAAAAATGAAAATATTCCCTATGGATCTTTTGTACTGATCTCTATAAGTGGGATATATTTTAATGATGTTAAGAAAAGTGTACTTCTTAACATGAACGTATTAACTAGAATGGAGTGGTGAGGTGAAAAAAGAATGGTTAATTATTTTATCGGGGCCGATCATTATTTTAATCACTGTTGGAGTGATTTTAACTATCAATTTATACAAGGATTTTGAAGAAAGTGGGTTTTCAACATGGAGCCACACGTGGATTCCACTAGAATCATTAAGAGATAATGACGCAGTCCATTTGTCTTATGGCATGAAATGGAATGGTGTAGGTAGTCCAATTATAAAAGAAATTACAATAATAAAAAGTGATGGTACAGCATTAAATGAGAGTGATAGATTATCAGCTATACCTTATATTTATGTAAGTGGATCTTATGGAAGCTTAGCTGAAAATGAGGAAAGAAAAATAGATACCGTATATCGAGATATTCAAGACTATCAACCTGATAAAGAAAGGTTTGAATTGACATATGTACTAAGAATGGAGGAATTTGATCAATCTTACAAGACGACTGAAATTAAGCAGTTGAAAATTAAATATAAGCTTTTTGGTATAGAGCGTGTTCAGTTCATTGATTTTGGTGGTTTTTTTAGGGAAATTGATAATTAGTAGAACAGGTATTGAATAAAAATAGAGGGGATTATAGTATCCCCTCCATATTATGTCTTATAATATGATGTCATAGTTTTTTAGATGAATAGTAAGAGATTAGTCAATTATGTTTTATTATCGGAAGTCAAATGAACGTGAAAGCCCATTTTGACTTGCAGCTCCTATATATCGTTTAGACGATTTCATCTACAACATACTCAGGCTTCTGCGCTCCATCAGTCTCTAATTGACGTACAATATTTCTGTAATCTCTAATGGGAAGGTTTCCATGCAAGTAGATTTGCCTTGCGAAATCAAGCAATTCATTACCATCAATAGGTTCATATTTCCTTTGAGAAATAAAGTGGTTACGCAATTCTTGAACATTCATGAGAACCCCTCCGATTAATATAATTTATTTATATGGTATCACGAAAAAGCACTCTTTTAAAAAATTTTAAATATTGAGAATTCCGACAATTACTTACATTTATTTTATTTTTTTCTAATAGGGTGTTTTCTCATAGAGTAGAAATATATACGCATAAATATTTACAATAATAAGTTTCATTCCTTGTTAAATATGGTGTTAATCGAATACGATCTTTTCTTTACTTATTTCAAAAGCAATACAGATTAGGAAAAGTGTTGCTGTTGTTTTTCATAGTCTTTGAACGTATACAACTAGTTTTCTGTAACAATTAGAAAATAGTTTATTAATCGTGACTGATGAAACACATTACAATTTATTCTTGTGTCACGATTTTGTGTAGTATAATAATTTATTCCGATATTTAATTACAATTTATTAATTAGGAGAAATAAGATGAGTAAGCATGAACGTCAAATGATCATCATCGGATTAATATTAGCAATACTTTTTCTATACTTTTTAAATCCGGTGACTAATTCTAACCCATCTGCTCCAACTGCTAATAAAGGAGTTATCGACCTTACCAATTGGAACTTTAAGAAGGATGGCTTAGTTAGTCTTAATGGGAATTGGGAATTTTATGAAAATGTGCTATTACAACCTGCTATTTTAAATAAAAACGATTTTAGTAACAACTTTCGAAATGTTCCGAACGTTGGTAATCAAATACGAGGTTCGAGTGTAATAAATAAAGATGGGTTTGCTACCTATCGACTAAAGGTATTATTAAATGATAAACATACTGACCAACTTTTCGGAATTAAAATTAATGATATACGCATGGCACATAAATTGTTTATTAACGGTTATTTAGTCGGGCAGAGTGGGGAGCCTACCAACAATGTAGAGACGCAACAAATCGGTAATATTCCTTATGCAAAGTATTTCCCGCTAAATCAATCCTCTTTTGAATTAGTCATACAAGTATCTAAATATGATTATTATGATGGGGGTATTATTGACGATATAGAATTTGGCTTTCAAGAGGACATATCTAAGTTGCAACTCATCTCTTTTGGTACAGATTTAGCTATTATTTTTGTTTTGTTGTTATTTTGTGTATATCATATGAGTATTTATTTTATGAAAATGAAAAGTAACAAGTTTTATTTATACAATGGATTATTTTTCTTATGTTTATTAATCTCTTACTCATGTAGAAGTGAGAAGCTCTTTATGCTGTTTTTTCCATCAATTTCAATTGATACGGCCTATAAGATTCAAGATATATCAGCATATAGCGCAATTTTATTCATATTCTTATTCCTTCATGCGTTAGATGCGACATTACTTTCTAAGAGGGTGATGCGTATTGCATGCTCACTCTTAGTGATTTATCCTTTAATAGTTTTGCTGTTTCCTTATGATAAATATACTCATATGGAGATGTTTTTCTTATTTATTAGCGGAGGTTGTTTAAGTTTTATTTTCTTTAAGTTAGTGTGGGTATTTTATAAAAGAAAATATGATGAGGTCGAGAAAAGAGAGTTATTACTATTATCGAGCATATTTATTTTTCTTTTTTTTATGTATTTCGGTACGATTAATTTCTTTGATATTATGGTAGCTTTGACTGGAGAATTTATACAATGGGAGCCGATTTTAAAAACTCGGTCTCAAATTATTTATGATTTAGGCCAATACAGAGAAATAAGTATTGTTATCTTTGTAGCGGTAATGTATATTTTATTAGCTCTTCGATATACACATACATTTGGCATGCTTGAAAGCTTGTCGAATAAGTTAATTTCAATGAACAAAATGAAAGATGAGTTTTTAGCAAAAACTTCTCATGAGTTAAAAACACCATTACACGGTATTATTAATATTTCTTCATACTTGTTAGATAAAAAAGATCAAATGTCAAATAACGAAAGGAATAATCTTACACTCATTCACGACACCTCAGTTAAGCTATCCAATTTAGTAAATGATTTAATTGATGTCTCCAGACTAAAAAATGGACAATTGCAGTTACACATAGCAACTGTAGATATTAAAGTATCAGCTCAAATCGTGTTTGATGTACTCGCATTTGAAGTGCAAGGGAAAAATATTGACTTAATAAATAATCTACACGATTATGCGTTAGTAGAAGCTGACGAAAATCGTTTGCGCCAAATCTTGTATAACTTAATCCATAACGCGATAAAGCACACAGAACGTGGGGAAATTACTGTTTCATCTCAAAAAATAGAAGAAACCTTATACATATATATAGAAGATACGGGAATAGGAATCCCAGATGAGAAAAGGGAAGAGATATTTAGTTATTACGAACAATTAGATCAATTTATGCAAGTTGATAGCTATCAAAGTATGGGTTTAGGGTTATATATTAGTCGACAATTAATAGAAAAGATGAATGGTCGTATTTGGGTCGATTGGACTGAAGTTGGTATAGGGTCTAGATTTTGTTTTACCCTACCGATTGCCCAAAATCCGAAGCTAGTCGAAGAAGTTGCATCAACAACAACTGCATCTACATATAGACGAAATGAGGATTTACAAAGCGATAACGACACTACTGCTAATTCTGATCAAACGATTCTCATCGTAGATGACGAACGAGCTAATATTCAAGTGCTTCAAAATATGTTATCAAAGCAACATTTTAAGGTTATTATTTCATTTTCAGCGAATGATGCTTTAAGTAAACTCAATGAACATCCTCATATTGACCTTGTTATAACTGATGTGATGATGCCAGAAATGTCGGGAATTGAGCTTTGTCAAAAAATAAGGGAGTCAAAATCATTCATATCATTACCTGTTTTGTTAGCAACAGTGAAAGATATGCCAGAGGACATCGCTCTTGGCTTTAACGCTGGTGCGAACGATTATATTACGAAACCCTTTGACTCCAACACGATATTAGCGAGGATTCAAACATTGCTTGCTATGAAAACATCGATGGAGGATGCTTTCAATAATGAACTAGCTTTTTTACAAGCACAAATAAAGCCACACTTTTTACATAATGCTCTTAGCACAATTGCATCTCTATGTTATACAAATGTTGATGATGCTATTCGATTGCTCAAAATGTTAAACCAATACTTACGTATCATTTACAACACAACTCCTCAAACGATGTTTATACCACTAGAGCAAGAATTACAGTTGATAGAGGCTTACGTGGAAATTGAAAGAGTTAGGTTTAAGTGGTTAAACTTTACAGCTAGCATAGATGATGAGTTAGATGGAATCTATATTCCTGCATTATGTATTCAGCCTTTTGTTGAAAATGCGATTAGACATGGAGTGTTTAATAAAAAAGGAGAAGGAAATGTTTCATTATCAATTACAAACCGTAAAACCTCTATACTTATTATCATAGAAGATGACGGGGTGGGATTGTCGGAGGAAGCATTAAAGCAGTTTAAAAATGGAGAACTGAAAAATGCAGGGATAGGTATGACGAACATAAGAAGAAGATTAGCATCTTTGAATGAAGCGCATATACAAGTTGACTCAAAAATAAACTGTGGAACTAAGATTACATTGGAATTACGAAAAAGAGTCAAGGATGACTTGTATGATACTGAACTGGAGGGGTTGTAATGCTTAAAGTTATGATTGTGGAAGATGAACAACCAACGTTAGATTTGATGCATTTATTAATAAGTCAACAACCTCAATTAACTGTTGCTGGAAGCTTTACAAGTCCAATAGAAGCATTGGCAATGTTCGCTGACATTCGACCTGATGTGGTTTTTCTCGATGTAGAAATGCCGGAAATGAATGGCATCCAAATGGCAGAAAAAATAGTACAAATTGATAAGGACATTCAAATTGTATTTACAACAGCTTACGAACATTATGCTGTTCACGCATTTAAAGTTTATGCAGTTGACTACCTTGTAAAATTTGTTACTTCTGAAGATATTAATAGAGTGACCTCCCGTTTACTAAAAAATCATTTGGACAAAACAAAACTTGCACAAATAGACTTAAAAACGAAGACATCGATACAATGTTTAGGAAAATTTGAAGTAAGAGGTGAAGGTGGAACAGTTGTTAAATGGCCCACAAGAAAAACAGAAGAGCTATTTGCGTATTTTCTCGTCCATCCAAATCAAGTCATCAATAAGTGGAAATTGATGGACATGTTTTGGACGAAAAATGCAACTGTAAATCTCCACACGACTATTTCTAGAATGAAAAAAGTGCTAAAGGAAAATAATATGAAGCTACAAATTCGTAACTTAAACGACGGTTATATACTGGATGTCGAAGCAGAATATTGTGATCTACTAACTTTTAAAGCGTATTTTGTGCACTATGACAAGGTAAATAAAGATAATCTTAAAATTAGTGAAAGAACCTTCCAAGTATATAAAGGGCATTTATTTGAAATGAAAGATTATTTATGGGTTTTAGGGGTTGAAGAAGAGCTATCAGGAATGTATGAAAAACTAACTCGTGAATTAGCAAGTTTCTTTATTCAAGAAGGGAATATTAATCGCTCAGAAGAAGTTGTGAAAACATTTTTGACTTTATACCCTCTGCATGAAGAAATGACTATATTTCTTCTAAATATATATGCTAGCAACCTTATTTATGAAAAAAGGTTAAAAGAATACTATAAAAACTATGTCAAGTTATTAAGGGAAGAGCTCGGAGTTGAGCCTTCAAATGAAGTAAAACAGTTCATCCAAAACTAAATATAACTGAGCCAAGAGTGTTGTTTGAAATCTAATAATCAAACAGTACTCTTCTTTTTTAAACCGTTAATTTATCAAACTTACATTTGTTATATTTTCCCATAGTGATACATCAAAATACCCTTATTCTTTGTAAGAAAATTGTAAGTATCGTTTGATAATATCTTTTTGTAAGGCTGCTATCGTAAACTTTGTTGCTATTTTATAACATATATGGTTGGCATAGTAATCCAAAAAAAAACTGCAATGAAACTCAAGGTATATACATGCTTATTAACAACAAACCATAGCGGTAACAACCTTTTGAAATGACAAACAGAGATTATAGGGGGAATTTGATGAAGAAGTTAAGTGCTTTACTTGTATTCATGTCTGTATTATTGCTATTTATGGGATGTTCTAATGATGAAAAATTATCAGGAGCGAGCGGAGGTTCGGCTTCACCGGCAGAAGATAGCAATACAGAAGAAGTTGAAGAAACTTCTGGAGTTAGTGTAGTTGAAGTTGAAGAAGAAGAAGCTGAAGTAGAAAATGTGAGTCTGGAAATTGTTCAAGATAACGGTATAGCTTGGGTTGATTCAATAGGTACTATTTGGTTACATTCTGCAGCAATTTATGAAAACACAGGTGAAGTACCTATTAAGATTGGTGAAACACAAATGAATTTTAAAGATCAGGAGGGAGGAATTTTAGGTACAGCAACGTGGATATATGCAGTACCAAATGTAGTTTTACCTGGTGAAAAAGCATTTGTTTCAGAAAGTGCAATTATTGATGGTATTACTGATGCTAGTCTATACAAAGAAACTACATATAATTTTGAGTTTAACGAAACAACTGAAGATCCTAATTTAATGGAAGTATCAGCGATTAAAGGGGTAAAAGGCGATGAATGGACCCCATATAGAGTAACAGGCTTAGTGAAGAATACGAAGGACGAAAAACAAGAAAGTATAAGTGTCGCAGGTGCTTTATATGCAGAGGATGGAACATTATTAGGTATTTTAAATGATTATATTGATGTTGGTTTAAATCCAGGAAATGAAGCAGGATTTGAATTATTATATCCAGATATTCCGATTGAATTTGCTGATCAAGTAGCTACAATTGAAGTGATGGCATATGGTTGGAATGATTAAGATATTGCTATTATGCAGTTAATATAAATAAGGTAGATTGGGTCTTATCATAAATTTATTGCTTTTGTTAGGCACTTGGCATCCCAATTGTTTCTTTCGATAATTAATTAGATACATGAAAGAGTATTGTGACTGTTATTGTTTAAAATAGATCGCATGATTACTAGTATTATACTTAATCGAAAACAGACCTATTCTAATAAACTTATTTTATCATTGATCCCCACCCTTGCAGGTGGGGACTTTCAATTTTGTGAAGTAGCTGTGTTTAGGCTCGTAGCCTTGAATCAGAAATGAGGCTCTTTTCTCCACACGAATTTCAGCACAACACATCTTGCTTTGACATACATTATTAAGGCCAATATTAATTCCTATGGAGGGAAATAGCAATGAGTGTGATGCATCAAAGAAACAATAGGTACCCATTCCCGCCAGTTTGGCGACCACCATTTCCACGACCACCATTTTCGCAAGGGCCTTTTGTACCTTTTCAACCTACTAGTCCAATTCCACCTACGACACCATTTGCACCATTTTCAATTTCACCAGGAATTCCTGCCGCTCCTGTAACACCGTTTCGGCCAAGGCCAAGACCAAGACCAAATACGTTTCAGCCGTATCCAACACCATACCCATTACAACAACCTAATATGCAGCAACCTCAGCCTGGTTTCGGATCTATCATGAATCATTTCAAAAAAGATGACGGTTCTTATGACTATAGTAAGATGATGAATACAGCAGGACAAATGATGGGGGCGATGAATCAGTTTAATTCTGCTTTTAAAGGTTTTTCATCATTAATAAATCTATGACCATCTTTGCCGCATAGAAATGTTCCGAACGTAGTTTGAACCTTGAGAAAATGGTTAACTGCTAATTGATAGGATGACTCTTTGTTAAATGGGCAGAAGCTATATTGGTTCGGGGAATTTCTGCCCTGTAAGTCATCCTCTCTGCTCTAATGTTTTTCTAATTCAACTCTTTCACGTCTACAATGTAAAGCATAGTTAGCTGCTTCTAGATTTGAAATGGCTAGTGAATTTTCCATGCTGTGAAAATCGCCATTTTGAAATGCTTTAAGCTTATTGATTAAGATAGGAAGAACGTCTTCTACTTGACAACCGTTTATCCCATTCTTATCGATAGCACCATCTTGAAATTTAATATTAATAAAATTATCATTGTTACGTGTCAAGCTTCATCACCCCATGACCTTTATTATTGACTACTCATTATTACTAATACAGCAACTCATAAACCTCATTCAATTGCTCTACACGTTTGAAATCTTGTTCATCTAAAGCATATATTATTTCATCAGGTAAAACCTCATCTAAAAATGATATTTCTTCTTCATTTAATTCTTTAACAAAATCCCCTTCACTGCGATACGTTTTTGCAAGAAGTTTTTCATATATTTGTTCCGATATATTGTGTTTATCTAAATAGTTTGATAATGTTTCTTGTAAATATCTTAATGTCTTATCCATAATGTTTGACACACCTTTTATGTTTTATCAAAATACTCCGTAAACTCTTCAACATCTTTCACATTTTCATTATAATAGGGATTTTCCTCAACACTCGTTTCAGGATCAAGATTTGTCTTGATTACTAATCTTGGCTCTTCTGATGGGTCTAGATGAGTTTCAGTTTGTATATGTTCTGGATTTTCATTCTTTTTATTCACTACATCCACCTCCTACATATAACTTGCTTTTAATTTTTAAAAATATGTAATTTATAGTATGAAATATGAGGTGTATAATCTTTTTTCATGCGTCACAGACTATGTATTGGAGCAAAGGTCATGTCAATCCGTTGCTCCAAATGAATTGAAAAAGGAGGAGCATAGGTGACAAAGAAGCAAAATAAACCACAAAAAACAAACATGGAATTTGGAAACCAATTTACACAAAAACGTCCTAAAAAGGAAATGAATAATAAAAACGATAACTAGGAGGAATATGAATGACTAATCAAAACAATAACCGAAAGAGACAAAATAAATATCCGAACAATAGGAATGAGACTGAATTTGCTAATGAGCAGTCCATTCAACATGATTCAACTCCAGAAAATAATCCGAAATACGGAAGTGAATCTCACAAAAATTCCTAATGGAATACATAAAAAGCAGCGAATGAATATTTTCTTCGCTGCTTTTTTATATAGTATTGATTTTTTCACTTCTTCTTTGATATACACACACTAGCGTTCGTGGAACTTTATCTACTCTTAGAATTATTGAGTTGTATTTATACTCATCATTCTGTTTAATAGCAAGAAGGTTTACGAAAGAGCATTTAATGAAGTTCTATTCCTGAATGGATATCCGCTTGCGCTGTTGGCGTGGAATACGTATATCTAGTAGGCCGTCCCTAAATGTTGCCGTTACGTTTTGCTCTGGGATTTTGTAGGGAACGTGAACGGTTCTTGAAGCCTGTTGGAATGTATGCATTTTTTGGTATGTTTGTTGTTTATCATTTGTCTCTTCAATTATTTCGCTGTTATTAAGTGAGATCGTTACATAATGTTCGAAGAATTCAAGGCTTATTTGCTCTCGCTTAACACCAGGTAATTCTGCATTAATAACATACTCTTTATCTGTTTCAAATGTTCGTATAGGTATTTGTTGAATGAAGAGGGGCTCTCTAAGTAGGTCATCAAGAGACTCAAATATCCGTTTAAAAGGATTTTCACTAATGAATTCATTCATCGATTTGATTAAGCCATTGAATTCGTTCTCTAGATTTTTAGATAATTTATTATTGTCTGAACTCACAACTTTCACCTCAATTAAAAAAGTTTATTCGCTATAACTTATGCGCTTCGTTCGGAAAGGGCACAAAAAAACACACAAAGTATCTCATGTCATGTAATGAAAAAATGGTATAAATGTGAACATTTTGTAAATTATGCATAAAAGTGATTAACATCACAATTGATAGTATGCGAAAGATGTATGCTAAAACATGAAAATTCCGTTTTTAAAGGGGAGATAGACATGTTTTGTTATCAATGTGAACAAACTCCATCAGGAGGGTGTAAAGTGGTTGGTGTATGTGGAAAGGATGAAACGATCGCAAGCTTACAAGATACAATCGTATTTGGTTTAAAGGGCATCGCTGCATACAGGACACATGCTAATCAACTTGGATATACCGATCCATTTGTTGATGCAACGACTCATGAAGCACTTTATATGACGTTAACGAATTCAAATTTTAATGTTGAAGAACATATTGATATGGCAATGAAGGTAGGGCAAGCAGCAGTTCGTATCATGGACGTACTTGATAAAGCTCATACTGAACGTTTAGGTATACCCCAGCCAATAACAGTTTCTCAAAATAAAATTGAAGGAAAGTGTATCGTAGTAACTGGTCATAATTTATTTGCTTTGCAAGAGTTGCTTGAGCAAACAAAAGGGAAAGGGATAAACATTTATACTCACTCAGAAATGCTCCCTGCACATGGTTATCCAGAATTAAAAAAATATCAGCATTTAAAAGGGAATATAGGAAAAGCATGGTATGACCAACGTAGATTATTTGAAAAGTTTCCTGGTGCTATTTTAGCAACCACAAACTGTGTAATGCCGATTAAGGGCACGTATGCAGATCGAATGTATTCATATGAAGTAGCTGGCTTGGAAAATGTTCAAAAAATAGAGAATGATGATTTCACTCCTTTAATAAATAGAGCACTCCAATTACCAGATGCAAACATTGAATCAGAACAAACATTAGTAACCGGCTTCCATCATGAAACAGTATTAGGCTTGGCACCTGAAGTTATCCAAGCAGTTAAGGATGGCAAAATTAAAAGGTTTTTTGTTATAGCTGGATGCGATGCTCCAGGAAAAGGTGGAGAGTACTACCGAGAGCTAGCTACATCTTTGCCACCAGAAACAGTTATCTTAACTACATCTTGTGGGAAGTTTCGTTTTAATGATGTAGACTATGGCACGGTACCAGGGACAGAAATTCCTCGCTATATTGATTTAGGTCAATGTAATAATTCAGGCTCAACGGTAAAAATAGCACTTGCTTTAGCTGATGCTTTTGAATGTGAAGTAAATGATTTACCAATCAGTATTGTTCTTTCTTGGTTCGAGCAAAAAGCCGTAGCAATTTTACTTGGTTTATTTAGTTTAGGCATTAAAGATATTCGCATTGGGCCTAAGCCACCAGAGTTTATTTCTGAGGGAGTCCTGAACGTTTTACAAGAAACATTCAACCTCCAATTAATTGATAATGCGCAGGACGATATGGAACAAATGTTATCCTTAACTATTTAGTTCACTAAGGTAAGTTTGTTTTTTCGGATGACCAATTTACACTCACTCTGAGTAATAACAGTTTGGGAACATGAAAAATGAGTTGCTGCTCTAGCAACTCATCTTTTTGGTTGTCTTTGCATTAATTGTTGTTTTCGTAAAAGAGCTAAATTTGTATATAACCTGCGATTCGGATGTTTTTCTATCTTCAAAGTTTTGGACTTCATATAGAACTTTACCTTATTGTCCATTTCGTAATCGCTTTTAAAAAGAGCTTTTAGCCTTTAACTCACAAGATTTCTGATTCGAACTTGCTTACATCAATAACAAGGTTGCCATCGCAATTCACTGTAATATATCCTTGTTTTTTAAGCTTTGTGATCGTTCTACTTATTGTTTCCCTAGTCGTACCAATCATATTAGCTAGTTCCTTATTGGTGAATTGGGTCGACAGCACTCTAGTATGGTTATCAACTTCCGTTCCGTGAGTTTCTGAAAGTCTTAATAACAGCTTAACGATTTGTTCATATGTATTATTTAAAATTTGTTCTTCAAGTCTCTTTTGTAAATCGATAATTTTTTCACCCATCACTCTAAATAGTTTAATACAAACTTCTGGATGTTGTAAAAGTAATTGTTCAAAATTAGAGATAGAAATTGCTACAACAGCAGTACTTTCGACAGCGAATGACGAAGCTGGATAATTGCCTTTTCTAAAAAAACCTACGTGTGGAAACATATCTCCATCACTTAATACAGATACAATCTGTTCTTTCCCTTGAATATCATTTTTATATATCTTTACCTTACCAGTATGTATAAAATACACATAATCTAACGGGTCTTCATGCATGAAAATATGAGTCCCTTTTTGGTACGTTCTGGTGATTGCAATATTTACAATTTCCTTTAATTCAGTATTTATAAGTTCTTTAAATAAAGGTACATTTCTTAAAACGTCTTCAATAGTTTGTTTATTCATTTCTTTCCACTCCACAGTATTTTCATTATATTTATTTTAACAGATTTTATAATTTGGCGACTAAAAACTTTCATTGCGAACGTTTATTCGTTACAATAAAATAGATGTGATATTAATTAAAATAGGCGGTGAACAGGTAGTGAATAAAAAGTCGCTGTCCGACATTATTGACGAACTTAAAGTAAATGATAATATTATACATTGGCATGAGGTAGAGCCAGAGAAAGCAAAAACAATGAGTATACCTGACAATGTTGACTCCAGAATTAAAACAGCTTTACATAATAGGGGTGTAAACTCATTATATACACATCAATGTACGGCATATGAAGCAGTTCAAGATGGACAGAATATTGTAACGGTGACCCCAACTGCATCTGGAAAGACATTATGCTATAATCTTCCAGTTCTTCAAGCTGTTGCACAAGATGAAATGAACCGCGCATTATATATTTTCCCTACTAAAGCGTTAGCGCAAGATCAAAAGAGTGAATTAAATGAGATCATTTCAGAAATGGGGATTGATATAAAAAGTTTTACTTATGATGGTGACACCTCGCCGACGATTAGACAAAAAGTAAAAAAAGCTGGACATATTGTCATCACCAACCCTGACATGTTACATTCAGCTATACTTCCTCATCATACAAAATGGGTTAGTCTCTTTGAAAACTTAAAATATATCGTAATTGATGAATTACACACATATCGCGGTGTGTTTGGAAGTCATGTCGCGAATGTCATACGCAGGCTTAAAAGAATTTGCAATTTTTATGGTAGTGATCCGATCTTTATTTGTACTTCAGCGACTATAGCAAATCCTAAGGAATTAGCTGAAAGGTTAACAGAAAGCACAATGACCTTAATTGATGACAACGGTGCACCTAGTGGCAGGAAGCATTTTGTTTTTTATAATCCGCCTGTTGTAAATAAACCTTTAAACATTAGAAAAAGTGCAACGGTTGAAGTCAATGATCTTGCACAAAGATTTTTAAAAAATCATATTCAAACAATTGTTTTTGCAAGAAGTAGAGTACGTGTTGAGATTTTATTAAGTCATATTCAACAACTAGTACAAAAAGAACTCGGTTCAAAATCTATTAGAGGATATAGAGGCGGTTATTTACCGAAGCAACGAAGAGAAATTGAGCAAGGTCTACGCAATGGGAACATAATGGGTGTAGTGAGTACGAATGCTTTGGAATTGGGGGTCGATATTGGGCAGTTACAAGTGTGTGTCATGACAGGATATCCTGGAAGTATTGCAAGTACGTGGCAGCAAGCTGGACGTGCAGGTCGTCGTCACAGTGAAGCACTTATTATTATGGTAGCTAACTCTACTCCAATTGATCAATATATTGTGAACAACCCAAACTACTTCTTTGAAAAATCACCAGAATCTGCAAGAATCAATCCAGAAAATTTAATTATACTAGTTGACCATCTAAAATGTGCAGCTTATGAATTACCCTTTAGAGAGAATGAACAATTTGGGAAACAAGATGTGATGGAAATAATGGAATATTTAGTCGATGAAAGCGTGTTGTATCGTAATGGTGAGAAATTTTATTGGGCGAATCAATCCTTTCCAGCAAGCAATATTAGTCTGAGGTCGGCATCACAAGAGAATGTCGTTATTATCGATCAATCAAATATTGCCGATGTTAAAATCATTGGCGAAATGGATCGTTTTAGCGCTATGACTCTTTTACATGACGAAGCGATTTATATACATGAAGGGATCCAACATCAGGTAGAAAAACTAGACTGGGAACATAAGAAAGCGTACGTAAAGAAAGTGGATGTAGAATATTACACTGACGCTAATTTAGCTATACAATTAAAAGTATTGGAAATAGATCAAACAAAGAATAGAAAAACAACTACAATGAATTATGGAGATGTAACAATTAATGCTCGACCTACGATATTTAAGAAAATTAAATTGTCTTCATTTGAGAATGTAGGCTCTGGCCCAATTCAATTACCCGAAGAAGAATTACATACGAGTGCTACATGGCTTGAAATCCAAAAAGTTGAAAATAACGAAGATGAAAAAGCGTTAGAGCAAATTTTACTTGGGATTAGAAATGTATTTAGCCATATTATACCTATCCACGTCATGTGTGATCGTAATGATCTCCATGTAGTATCACAAATTAAAGCCACACATACAGGAAAACCAACAATCTTTATTTGTGATCATTACCCAGGGGGAATAGGATTAGCAGAAGAGGTCTATAAAAGTCAGGACTTAATCATTAAAGCATCGAGAAACCTAATATTACGTTGTCCTTGTGAGGAAGGTTGTCCATCCTGTATTGGTATCGAAATAGGAGGTAACGACCGCAAGAGAGCGGTGCTTAACATGCTAGAACAATTTTAACCTATTACTCTTACGTAAACTTTATTGCTATGTTACTATGACTGTTAAATGAGCTTTAATAGAGCTCAATAATCGTAATAGTAGAAAAGCTACCACGAACACGAGGTGAAAACGTGCTAATGCTTAGAACGAACAGCGACAATCAATGCCAAAACAGCTTAAGCTATTTATTTGACATGTGACTTCTAGAGCATTCATGGCTATGTTCGTATTAGATATGAGGCAGGTGAACATACGGTGATAACATAAATCAAATGGTCATTCATTTGTTTACGTTGTTACAAGTAGTATTATTTATGTCTATTAAAAACAAACTTAATTTATATAAGAAACACCTTGTCAACGAAAGTGAGAAGAATAGCCAAAGTTCAAAGACAGACGATCATACTATACCATTTCTTGAACAATGGACTTCTTTTTCGGCAAATCCATATTTTTTTGATGATCAATACTGTCTTATCAGAGAAGTTTCATATCCAATAGGGTATAAACATGGTCAACACTCGTTTGCTGAGCTCCATGAGGTAATTGAGATGTGGCAAAGTCATCACATTCAACACCCTCTTTCAGCAAAAAATAAGCAACCACATGATTTGTTCTTTTTTGATACTGAAACAACTGGATTAGGTGGTGGAGTAGGAAATACGATATTTTTGTTAGGATATGCTAGAGTGTTTCAGGACGAGGTAAAAATAAGACAACATTTTTTGCCTGCTCCTGGAAATGAAGTAGCTCTTTATCAAAGCTTTCTTACAAATGTAGATTATACTACATTAGTAACATATAACGGTAAAGCGTTTGATTGGCCACAGGTGAAGACACGACATACATTAATTAAGGAGTCTGTTCCTAAATTACCAGAGTTCGGCCATTTTGATTTATTTCATGCATCTCGAAGGTTGTGGAAGAATGAATTGGAAAACGTAAGGTTAACTACAGTGGAAAAAGAAAAGCTTGTGATTAACCGAGGGAAAGATACTCCTGGATATTTAGCACCTTTGCTGTACTTTGATTTTTTGCAAAATAAAAACCCAACAGGGATTTTCTCTGTGCTACGCCATAATGAAACAGATGTCCTTTCTTTAATCTCATTATATATACACCTCTCAAAAAAATTATTAGCTAATTACAATTTGAAAAACCCCAACGAACAGTTTGAAATTGCCCGTTGGTTAGATACTCTTGGGGAAAAGCAAAGCGCTAGTCATAAATATAAAGCCATTGCTACTAGTGAAGATGAGCATTCTGATAAAGCTAAGTTCAATTTAGCCATGATATATAAAAGAGAAAAGAATGTAAAAAAAGCAATCGACTTGTGGAAACAGCTAGTCGAATCAAATGATATGTCGTTACAAATACAAGCTGCTGTTGAATTAGCAAAAGTGTATGAGCATCAATTTAAAGAAATTGACATAGCATTAGAATATGCGAGGCTTGCCTATAACATCACTAGTGACAAGGACGAGTATAAAAAAAACAAGAAAGCTGAATTACTAAAGCGTATTAGCAGGCTCGAAAAGAAGGGGAAATAACGACCCTATTTATTTCCGTGGAAAGCGCAAAAAGAGAGTTTATTCGGCATTATAAATAAAACAAATCGACAACAAATTCATTGTATAATAAACTTGTGTCGTAGCTATTGATCTAGGGAAATACTCACCTTACTTAAGACTGTTGTGTCCATATTAAAACATGATAAAATATTCATTAATAAAACTACACGCTCTATTCACTAATAATTGTTAACAAGCAACACTGAAACTGATGAAGCTGTTTCATATGGCAATAAAGTTTGAATAGAGCTGAGCCTAAAGACAACATAGAGCTTTAAAATACATAATGGAGAGAATATGGATCATGTATAAGAAAATCGTTTATTTATTTTTTGTTGTAATATGCTTAACAGTCATTATTATGAGCAATTTTAAAACAAGTCTACTGTGACTTACTGCTAATTTTGGCTAAAGAAGGATATACATATACCAAAAGCATATGATCATGTGTAATGTGGGCGTTTTAGAAAGTTAAATCTTTTTAAAATATAGTGGTTAAATTAGGTGTATTCATTAGTACATGTTTACCCATTTTTTCATAGGCTGTTATTGTAACATATGCATATGAAAGGAGATAAGGAGATGCAACCTAGACCAATTGTACAGCCACCGATTGTTCATCCAACAAAATGCTGTGTCCAACATCACTATTGCACATTTATTGTCCCGCACATTCATCCTAGTCACGTACAGCATGTAAATCATGTATTGTATCAGCATCAACATTATTATCCACAAACAGAGTCTGTAGTCAATGAAGTTTCTAATCAACAATTTAATTGTGGAAGATAAGAATTTGAATAGAGTAAATTATAGGGACGGTGCTATACCGTCCCTATTTTTAAAGGTCGATGATGTTAGATCATTATCTGCTCATAGTCCTACGTAAAAATAAATACTATATAACTCGTTGTATCTTTTTCTATAACACGATACATATGCTATTAGCGTCTTTTTGTTGTCAAAATTGTAAGAATAAAATTAAAGTTTGAATAAAAACCTAACAGCAGCTTTTTAGAGCCATAGCAATATGGGGCTATTTTAGCAGGTCGTCATTCCTAGTCTCATTATTAAGTGATCATAGAAATGATGTTTTTCCTAAAGGAGAATGAATTTTGATCAAAGTCTTAGTCGTTTCAGGATATAAGCCCTATGAAATTGGGATTTTTTCTAATGATCATCCTGCGGTAAATTTTATAAAGAAAGCACTTAAAAGTCGTTTAGTTTCACTTCTTGATAATGGACTTGAATGGGTATTAATCAGTGGTCAGCTCGGTGTTGAACTATGGGCTGCAGAGACAGTGTATGCTTTGCAGGAAGACTATCCACACCTTAAGCTTGCAATTCTTACACCATTTCTTGAGCAAGAAGTGAATTGGAATGAAGCAAATAAAGAATATTACGAATTAATTTTATCTCAAGCGGACTTTGTTGAAAGTATTTCGAACCGATCATATGAAAATCCAAGCCAATTCCGTCAGAAAAACCTTTTTTTGGTAAATAAAAGTGATGCATTACTCGCTGTATTTGATGAAGATAAGCAAGGAAGTCCTACATATTTGCTTAATGTTGCAAAAAATAGAAGAGATACGGACAATTATGATATAATTATTATAAATTTTGATGATCTTCACTTAGTTGCTGAAGAAGAATCATTAATGAATAATCCTTGGAATGAGGAATTTTAGGGGTAGAATGCTAATTGAGGTCCGTGTTAATTTCTTAGGACAAAAAAATACTAATACGAAACAACATATGCAAAAGACAAATTGACAATTGCTCTTTCATTTGAAAAAATAGAAGTGGAAGAATGGGGAATTATGTAGAGGTGAATACGATGTTAGAACGAATTAAACTAAATGCTAAAGAAATTTTGGAAAAAGAATTTAAAACAGCGATGAGAGGCTATAAACAAGAAGACGTAGATAAATTTTTAGACTTCATCATTAAAGATTATGAATCATTTCATCAAATTATTGAAGAACTACAACAAGAAAATTTGCGCTTGAAACGTCAAGTAGATGATACATCAAAAAAACAAAGTGTACCGACTGGAAATACAAATTTTGATATTTTACAAAGATTATCGAGTCTTGAAAAGCATGTGTTCGGTAGTAAATTATACGAGTAAATGATTACCATATAAAAACTATTGCTATTTACTATGTTATTTACTATAATTAATGTTACGCGTTAATAACGTTCGGGTAATCGCTGCACATGTTCATGTGTAGAGGAAAGTCCATGCTCGCACGAGCTGAGATGCTCGTAGTGTTCGTGCCTAGTGAATAAATAAGCTAGGGTAGTTAGTGTAATACTAACTAACGGCAGGGAAATAACCTAAGTCTTCCTAGATATGGTTAGAATACCTTTAAAGTGCCACAGTGACGAAATCTTGCAAGAAATTGCAAGAGTGGAACGAGGTAAACCCCACGAGCGAGAAACCCAAATTATGGTAGGGGCACCTTCTTTGAGAAAATGAACGAGAAGAAGGACAGGTAAGGAAATTTACCTGTAGATAGATGATTACCACCTTGGTACGAGGCGTTGGCCGTTTGTAGTACAAGGAACAAAACATGGCTTACAGAACGTTATTAATGAACTGAGTTAATTAGATTAGACTTAACAGCTCTCCTAACATGGAGAGCTTTTGTTATGTGGATGACCTTAAAGAAAAAGTATGTCCGTATGCTGTTGCAGATCTAAAAAAAAAATTAATGTATACCAACATTGAGTATTTCATAGTACGATAAATTTTTTAAAAATAGCAACAAAGTTTGCGTATAGAGCTTAAGTAGATGTTATGATAATGAGGAAATTTGGAAATGATCAATAAGAGTTATTTAAAAACTGTTCATCCAGTAGGTTGATTATACCATCGTAAATAACTTAGCTGTTGGAAGGGCTAAGTGATAAATTGATTTTAAATTGAACTAAGCGAGTAATTCTAGAAAATAGGGTGATGACATGAACAATACTTATACACTTATTGCAACCGCTGCAATGGGTTTAGAAGCTATCGTTGCAAAGGAAGTACGTAGTCTTGGCTACGAATGTACAGTAGAAAACGGTAAAGTCATTTTTCAAGGTGACGAAAAGGCTATATGTAGATCAAACTTATGGCTACGTACCGCTGATAGAATTAAAATAAAAGTTGGTGAGTTCAAAGCGACATCTTTTGAAGACTTATTTGAAGGGACTAAAGCTTTAAAGTGGAGCAACTTTATACCTGAAGATGGCGAATTTCCTGTAAGTGGGAAATCTGTTAAATCAAAGTTGTTTAGTGTTTCTGATTGTCAAAGTATCGTGAAAAAAGCCATAGTTGAAAACTTGAAGGAACATTATCGATCTGCTGGCTGGTTAACAGAAACTGGACCGTTATATAAAGTAGAAATTGCTATTCACAAAGATATCGCAACGCTAACAATTGACACGAGTGGTTCTGGATTACATAAACGTGGATATCGCGTTGGACAAGGTGATGCTCCGCTGAAAGAAACTTTAGCAGCCGCGTTAGTGCTGCTTACGAACTGGGAGCCTAATAAACCGTTTGTAGACCCAGTTTGTGGCTCTGGTACTATACCAATAGAGGCTGCATTGATCGGGCAAAATATCGCTCCTGGTTTCAATAGAGACTTTGTTTCTGAGCAATGGGATTGGATTGGTAAAAGCACTTGGGATGATGCACGTCAAGAGGTAGAGGACAGGGCAAATTACGACCAACCACTGCAAATATTTGGTCATGATATAGATCATAGAATGATTACTATATCTAATGAAAATGCTGAAGAAGCTGGACTTGGGGACCTTATAACATTTAAACAAATGCAGGTGAGAGATTTTACGACTAAGGATCAATATGGTGTTATCGTTGGTAACCCACCCTATGGTGAGCGGATAGGTGAAAAACAAGCAGTGGAGCAAATGTACAAAGACATAGGCAAAGTATTTGGTGACCTCGATACTTGGTCAAAGTATATCGTTACTTCCCATCCGGACTTTGAAAAATTATACGGGAAGAAAGCTACTAAAAAGAGAAAATTATTTAACGGTTTTATTAGAACTGACTATTATCAATATTGGGGAACTAAATCTCCAAGAAAATAATAACGAATGACAGTGTTCTCCTTCTATGAGAAAAGATGAAAAATCTATAAATGGTGATGATAGGTGAGTAATTTTTACGTGCATCATTACCCGGTGCATATTATTCATTAAAATATCATTATCGTTGTAACATTTAATATCGGAGGAATATAATTAATGATTCGTGAACGACTACCTTTTCAAGTATTAACGAATGATAACTTTTTTGATAAATTAAATGAATGGATTGGCGATGTGTTTTATGACATACTACCCGAAGCAGGTTTAGAGCTTAGAGATGAACAGATTTTCATGGCATTTCAGCTTGAACGTGCATTTAAGGAAAAGAAGATAATATTAGCTGAGGCTGGGGTTGGAACAGGAAAGACAATTGTATATTTATTATATGCATTGTGTTACGCAAGGTATACAGGTAAACCCGCAATTATTAGCTGTGCTGATGAGTCATTAATTGAACAGCTTGTTAAAAAGGAAGGAGACATTGCAAAACTTCGAAAACTATTAAATATGAATATTGATGTCAGACTGGCAAAATCCCCTGATCAATATTTGTGTTTGAACAAACTAGATGATGCAATGACTTTTTCAGAGCATGACAATATTAATGATGTTTATGATTCTCTACCGAAATTCGTGAATAATCATGCAGCACTACAACAATTTACACCTTATGGGGATCGAAAACAATATCCTCTGTTGTCTGATGAGGAATGGAACATGATTTCATGGGATGTATTTCAAGATTGCTCAAGTTGTGAGAAGCGACATCGATGTGGACAAATTTTGTCTAGAGATCATTATCGCAAGGCTACAGATTTAATTATTTGTTCACATGACTTTTATATGGAACATGTCTGGACGAAAGAATCACGTAAGAGAGAAGGGCAATTGCCGTTACTCCCTGAATATAGCAGCGTAGTTTTTGACGAAGGGCATCTGTTAGAAATTGCGGCACAAAAGGCGTTGACCTATAAAATAAAAGCAACATTATTAGAAGGATTATTAACTCGACTGCTTGAAAATGAGATAAGAGAAGAGCTTGCATTGTTAATAGAAGAGACGATTGAAACAAATCAGTTATTTTTTGATTCAATAGTGGAGCAAGCTGTTCAAGTACAAGGGTCTCATCGAATGAACCTTGCTTTATCCGGCTCTATTATTAATTATGCTAAACAATTAAACGAAAAGTTAATTGCCATTGGAGATGCACTAGTTTTCGAAAGTGAAACATATACGATTGAAGAGTATCAATTGAATATTGTTGATGAATATATTGATCAAGTGCAATATTCTTTGCAGCTAATGGTTGAAAATGATGAGGCTATAACATGGATTGAAGCAAACGATGATGAAACAACTGTTGTGATTATGCCAAAATCGGTAGAGAATGTACTAGAGGAAAAAGTTTTCTCAAACAACATTCCGTTTGTCTTTAGCTCTGCAACACTTTCAAATAACCAATCTTTTGAGTATGTTACAGCTAGCTTAGGTATTCGTGATTATTTATCGTTTTCAGTGGAATCGCCATTTGATTACGATGAACAAATGAAGATAAAGATGCCAATCCTAACAGCTAATGACAACTTATTTCAGCAGAAGTTTACGTATACACTAAAAGAATTACAGAAATCGAATGGAAGAGCGTTATTATTATTTAATAGTAAACATGATTTACAGTTATTCAAAGAACACTGTAGTGAGCAAACGGAATTTTCATTTTTATTTGAGGGAGATAGAGAGATTAGTGAACTAGTTTCAATATTCCAAAATGAAGAACATACTATACTTTGTGCGCAGCATCTTTGGGAAGGTTTAGATATACCTGGCCCAGCTTTGTCTAATCTTATTATTTGGTCTTTGCCATATCCACCAAATGACCCTGTATTTAATGCAAAACGTAAAGCATCTGCGGATCCGTTTTGGTCAATTGATGTTCCTTATATGATGCTTCGACTACGTCAAGGGGTTGGACGTTTAGTTCGTTCTCATCATGATAAGGGTGTTGTGACAATTTTTTGTACAAGTGATATTGATAAAGAATTAATCACAAAGGTAGAAACAAATCTTCCTACAAATGTTACAAAATCTTAAGAATATTTAAATGTAAGATTTAGAAGGATTTATTATAATTGTATAGAATTATAGTAAATGAAAACTGTTTAAGGAGGAACAACATGAATCAAGATATATTAAAATTAGAACAACAATTTTTAGATTATGTAAAAAAAATAATTGGCTATAATGAAGCTGTTGGATTAATGCATTGGGACCTACGCACAGGCGCTCCGAAAAAAGGTGTGGCTCAACGTTCTGAGGTAATTGGAACTTTATCATCTGAAATCTTTGCAATGACTACTTCTGAAGAAATGGCTTCATATATTGCGAAGCTCTCGTCACAAGGTGTTAAAGAGCAGCTATCTGAAAAAACGATCAAAACTCTTAAAGAATGTAAAAAACATTATGATAAGAATAAAAAAATTCCTGCTGAAGAGTATAAGGAGTTTGTCATTCTTCAATCAAAAGCTGAGTCTGTGTGGGAGGAAGCAAAGGCAGCATCAGACTTTTCAATGTTCCAGCCTTACCTAGAAAAATTAGTCGACTTTAACAAGCGGTTTATTGAATACTGGGGTTATAAAGATAACAAATATGATGTACTACTTGACGATTATGAGCCAGGTATGACTGTGGACATTTTAGATAAGGTCTTTCATGAAGCCCGTGAGCGAATTGTCCCATTAGTAAAAGAAATTGCTGCAGCAGAACAGCCTGAAACGAGCTTCTTGTTTGAACACTTTCCTAAAGGTAAACAACGTGAATTTAGTTTAGCAATTCTAGAGCAATTGGGCTATGATTTTGAAGCTGGTAGATTAGACGAAACAGTACACCCATTTGCGACAGGCTTAAACCCAGGAGATGTACGCATCACGACAAAATATGATGAAAAGGATTTCCGAACTGCGGTTTTTGGAACAATTCACGAGTGTGGTCATGCATTATATGAGCAAAATATTTCAACTGACTTAACAGGCACTCCTTTATGTTCAGGAACATCAATGGGCATTCATGAATCACAATCACTGTTTTACGAAAATTTTGTAGGACGCAATTATTCTTACTGGAAAAAGAATTATGATTTATTAAAAGATCATACAAATGGTCAGTTTGATTCTATAGAGTTAGATGATTTCTATAAAGCTATTAATGAATCAAAGCCTTCATTAATCCGAATCGAAGCAGACGAATTAACTTATCCGTTACATATTATGATTCGATATGAGATTGAAAAAGGATTATTTAACGGAGAAATTGAAGTGAAAGACTTACCAGAAGTTTGGAATAATAAATATGAGGAATATTTAGGTGTACGCCCTTCTAATGATGCGGAAGGAGTGCTACAGGATGTGCATTGGGCAGGTGGAATGTTTGGATATTTCCCTTCATACGCATTAGGGTATATGTATGCAGCCCAACTAAATAAAGCGATGCTTGTAGGTATTCCGAATTTTGATGAGTTAATGGAAAAAGGGGAATTAGAGCCAGTTCGCGAATGGCTCACAGAGCATGTACACCAATTTGGTAAACTGAAAAAACCACTTGAAATCCTACAAGATGTAACAGGTGAAGGATTAAATGCAAATCATTTGATCGAGTATTTAGAAGAGAAGTACCGTAGAGTCTATCAAATTAACAGCTAATGTTAGTTTAGCAAATGAAAGATAGCAAAGCCTCCTTTGTCATTTTACAAAGGAGGCTTTTGTAATAAATAAAAGACATATAATAAGCGCTTTGTGAAGTATATTAACACGACTTCACAAGGCGCTTGTTGTTACATTTTTACCATAACCTATAACCTTTTGAACCGACTGGTGCATTTTGAATCATGTCTATGAACGGAATTGTATATGCAAATAATATTAACAAAATAGTAATTCCAATCCATAGTTTCCAGTTTTCAAGAACCATAGGTGTTTTTTCGGCATGCTCTGTAACCTCTGCAACTGGGAATTCAGTTTCACCTTTTGGTGCAAAAAATGCTAAATTAGTAATAATAATTAGTACTAAGATGATACCGATGAATAAGATAGAACCGCCAATTGCTTGCGCGATTTGATAAGGAATCCATTCCAGTGCTTGTTCTGAGCCGCCGTATGTTGAATAATCGGAACGACGTGGAGCACCTAGTAGCCCAGCAGCATGCATTGCTCCTGACATAAATGTCATCCCGATAGCCCATACAATGGTTTGAATGATTGCTAGTTTGTTCATAGCCTTCGTCATTACACGCCCTGTAATGTGTGGGATTAACCAATAGGCTGCACCAAAGAACGTAAGTAAAACAGTTGTTGCTAATGTTAAATGGAAATGACCTGTTACCCAAATGGTGTTATGGACAACTTGATTTAATTGGTTACTTGCGTTAATTAAACCACCTGCACCAGCTGGAATGAAGAATAACATTCCTATAAACGGTGCAAAAAAGCGTGCATCTTTCCAAGGTAGCTTCTTAACCCAGCCGAATAACCCAGTTGCACCTTTTGAGCGACCATACAATTCGAACGTTGCAAACATTGAGAAAGCCGTCATTAAAGATGGTATAACAACTAAGAAAGTTAAAATAACTTGTAAAAACTTCCACGCTGGATCAATTCCTGGCTCTGTTAATTGATGGTGAAATCCAACAGGGATAGAGAATAGTAAGAATAAAATAAATGACATTCTAGCTAGAGCATCTGAGAATATTTTAGTCCCCAATACTTTAGGAATAACAACATACCAAATCATGTATGCTGGTAACAGCCAGAAATATACAAGTGGATGACCAAAATACCAGAATAATGTACGACTAACTAACACATCAATTGTTTCAACAATACCTAATGACCACGGAATAAATTGAACTAGGACTGTAGCAGCTAAGCCTAGTGTTGCTACTAACCACAATATCATATTAACGATAGACATAAAGCTTAATAGTGGACTAATCTCACCTGGATGTTGTTTACGCCACTTTCTGTAATGTGCAAACATAGCAAATCCAGCTACCCAGCTACCAACAACAACCAAAGTTAAGCCTATGTAAAAACCTGGATGTGCTTTTAAAGGAGCGTAGAATGTATAAAGTACTGATGCTTCATTCAATAAAATAAATACTGCGGCAATTGCCGTACCAATGGTCATCATCCAAAACCCGATCCAACCAGTCAAGCGAACCTTATTGGATAATGCACCTGCTGTTCTACTTAGGCTGGCAAATTGAAAGCCGATAATGAAGAATGTAGTTAAAACAAGACCAAGTAATACGCCGTGTACAGTTAAAATTTGATAATAGCCAAGCCATGAAGGGAGGGTAAATTCCCCTGAGCGAACAAGTGTTTGTAATAATCCTGCTAATCCTCCGAGTGCTAGTGCAATAAATGCGACATAAATATGTGCCATTGCCAATTTTCCATCGCGTCGATCAACTTTCGCTTCAACAATACTCATTATTCAACCACCTCGATTGTTGCAGTCATACTAGTATGACCTATTCCACAATATTCATTACATAAAACTAAATACTCTCCAACTTCATCAAACGTAGTTGTTACTTCGCTTATGTACCCAGGTTCAAGCATCATATTTGCATTTGTACCTGCTATTTCAAAGCCGTGAATAACATCTTTCGTTGTAGCAACGATTTTTACTTTCGCACCCTTTGGTACTTGTACTTTTGTTGGAGAGTAACTAAATGCAGAAGCAACAAATGTTAATTGATATTCATTGTCACCGATTTGTACTAACCCTGGATTATCAAATGGTGCTGTTTGGTCAACCTTTTCTGGATCAATTGTTGTTAAACAACTAGGAGGTTGGTTTCCTAAATAAAATGCGCTAATACCTATAACAGTTAAGAAGACAAGTAGAGTTCCAACTCCAAATAACAACCATATTTTTTCAAACTTGTGCATGTGCATCGACTAATTCCCCTCCTTCTATAAGCGGTCTACAAATAAAAAATAAACTCCCAACCAAGTAATGATTAGAAAGAAACCCAACAACATTACTGAAGCTAACGCTCCTTTTAATGAAGGCTCACTTTCTATTTTAGTTTTTTGATTTTGAAGCTCAGTTTTCGGCATCTCTCTCACTCCCTTCGCTATTGAACAAATTTCCTATTATTACACTATTATCTTACTAGACTAATGTGTAAAATCCATACAGTTATTAGGTTTTCACAAATTGTTCATATGTAATATAAACACTATGATAATAGTGATAAATTAATTTATCAGTGATAAATATCACAAAAAATAAAAACAATTTGTGAAAAAAATGTGAAATAGTTAAATAGATTTGAGTTGTCTGCTTGTGACTTTTGTCATAAGGTGATAGTTATAGGGCTGGAAGTGACATTAAAATACCCTCTTCGTATACTTTGTTCCTACTTTTACTAAAAATGGGCAGAGGGATGAGTTTTATTAAAGTTCAGCAATGATAAAATAGTAAAGGTGCCATCACAACTGATTTATATGTGCTTATATCTAAGAACGAATAACACCAATTAATACGAAAACAAGCAATTAAAAGCAGAAAACAACCGACTATTTGTCGATTGTTTTGCTTGGTTGTGTATTTGATTACATTTCAATCATTAAAATGATTTGCATTTCTCCCATCGCTTCCACTTGAATGGGAACTCTAAAGGCTTTTTCAAAGCCGTAGATTTTTGTTTGACCAACTAACACTGTAGGAGGTGTAATATCAATATTGATCCCTTGTTGAGAAAGTTGTGTAGACAAATTACCTGCAATCATATTACCAAACTCTCCTGTAAATGATTCAAGCATTTCTCCCTCAAGAGGCATACCGAACATGATTTCACCAACTCCACCAAATACAGTTGGGTTTCCCTCTATTATTAACCTTCCTCTTATATCCCCAGTTATACCAATTAACACGCCCATTGAGGATTGCAGTAACGGTTGAGTGAATAACGCTGGTTTATCAATTGTTACATCTATTGGTACTACGGTTTTAACTACATGAATAGTGCTGTTTAAAACACCTGTTACTTTTGAACTTAATGTGGCCAAACTGAATTCACCTCCATCTTTATTTCAGGGATTGTAATCGGGTAAAATATACCCATTACTATATTACCTCATAATATTGTTTTGTGTAATGAATTTAATAGATTTAATAAATTTTAATAGATTTAATAGTGCAATTCCAATAATTGTGTGCTGAACGTAATGATTATTAGATTTATAATAATAATGCACAACAACAACTCCTTTAAAACGTTCGACTTCTCCAAACAGGGGAAGTCCTTTTTATTTGAAACTCTTCACAATGGTCTTCCGTTTTATTTAAAGTTATCGTTATACTCACATTTAATTAGAGTTACATAGCTTGATAGAACAATCCGTTGATTTTGTCCAAAACCTTCCTTTATATGTTGTATTTTTGTAAAAATAGCAACAAATTATGAACGATGTTTATCTGTTTTTTCAGACCTTACATGTTTGTGTTTTTTAAATAACTAGATATGTAATGCTCAAGGTGCTTGTTATTTGAGAACCTTTCGCAAACTATGCTGCTTTTTATACAAAATTACTATAGAAGTCTTATTTGGTTTTCATTATGATATTGAAGAAAAGATGCCACGAAACTAAGCTAAGAAAGAAAATTAGTTATTGAATCTTAGGAGTCAAGCTTATAAATCGTCAACTAGGTTAATATTGAAATCAACGTTTACGTAGAGCGTCCTAAAAATGACTACAATGTATGTCCTTTGGGAAAGAAAATAATTTCTTTGCCTATTTCGTATTGAGCCTGATTAGAGATAGGAAAGTGATATGGCTTTGTTGCTCAATTTCAAAATCTTCATGATACTAGGGTTTTTCTTAATAATTTATAGTTTTACTATGAAACATCATATTTAATATTGTAAAATAAGAAAATAACTAATCAGTCAGAATGTTAAGGGGTATTGTATATGGGGCAAACAGGGGTTAAAAAGTACACAACTCAAAATATTACGAGTGGATTGTTCGATATTTATCATAAAATTAATGATGAAGGTGATAGCCAAACCGCGTCGAAAATTGTTCAATTAATGAAAAAACTTCAAAGTGAGGAATTTACCATTGGTTTTTGTGGCCATTTTTCGGCAGGGAAGTCAAGTATGATCAATGAATTAATAGGTGAACAGCTATTGCCTACTAGTCCGATTCCGACAAGTGCCAACCTTGTTAAAGTAAAGAGGGGAAACAAGTATGCACGCGTTTACTTTCATAGTGGTGAAGTGGTGCAATATGAAGGTCCGTATAATTATGAACTTGTGAAATCTCTTTGTAAAGATGGTGATTCAGTCGCATCTATTGAACTTAGTGTAGAAACAACTTCCATTCCGTTAGGGGTTTCAATTATGGATACTCCTGGGATCGACTCTACTGATGATGCGCATCGTTTGGCGACCGAATCGGCTCTTCACATCGCAGATACGATATTTTTTGTAATGGATTATAACCATGTACAATCAGAAGAAAATTTTCTATTTGCAAAGGAATTAAAGGATCGTGGAAAAGAAGTATATTTAATCATTAATCAAATTGATAAGCACCAGGAACAGGAAGTTAGTTTTTTTGATTTTGCAAACGGTGTTAAAAATTCTTTTTTAAATTGGAAAGTTGAAGCAGATGGTATATTTTACACATCTTTAAAGAAAAAGGATCATCCATTAAATGAATTAGCTAGCGTCAAAAAATTGTTGCAGAAAAAAATCAACGAAAAGGATAGCCTCCTCATAAAAACTAGCTTATTAGCGGCTGAAAAATTACTAAATGAACATTTGCAATATTATGTAAACAAAACATTAGATCAGCAAAATATATTTGAAAAAACTCTTTCTCATTTACCTGTAAATGAACGAGAAGAACTTCTATCAAACATAAATAATGTACAACAAGAAATCGATGAGAAACAACAAGCATTGGAAAGCGCAGAGTTAAATTGCAAAAAAGACATACAGGCTATTTTAGACAATGCATATCTTATGCCATATTCTACTAGAGAACATGCAAGAGCATTTATTGAAGCTAGTCAAGCTGATTTCAAAATAGGATTATTCAGCTCCAAAAAGAAAATTGCAAAGGAACGAGAAGATCGCTTAGATGTACTGTGTGAAGATATAAAGGATAAGATTTCTTCACAACTGGAATGGCATATTAAGGATTATTTTTTAGAATTCTGTAAAAAACAGGCTATTCTTGAAGATGAATTGACTAGAGACATTCAAACTTTCTCCATTACACTTGAATCTTCTATGCTGGAAAACATATTAAAAAAAGGAGCAAGACTAACGGGTGATTATGTCCTGACATATACGAATGATGTAGTTCAAATGATTAAGAGGATGTGTCGTGATGAAACATATGAAATTATTAATAAAATAATCATTGAGTTGAACAAGCATACGAGTACACAAATTGATATGTTACAAAATATACTTAAGCAGCAAAACAATTTGATGGATGCTAAATCAGGGCTTGATCAATTGGTATCGATGGAGGAGAGACATAGAAAATCTCTAAATAATCTTCTTCATAGACAAAATGAACTTCCTCAGGATAATGAAGAGTTGAAAGCTTTATTGGAAGAACATATTGTCTTTACTTCAATGGAAGATGCAAATCAAGATAATGAAGTAACTGATAGTCAAGTGATTCATAGCAGTTTAGATAATACAAACTTGACACTACGTAACAATCGTAATCAAGGGGGGCGCGTTAACGAAACGATTAAATACTTAAACCATGTTTGCAATCAAATATCAGCAACACCTGGTTTTGCAACGGTTGTTAAAGAGCTACGTGAAAAGTCTGAAAGGCTTGAAAATAGAAACTTTACAGTCGCATTATTTGGAGCTTTTAGTGCAGGTAAATCATCGTTTGCGAATGCGCTCCTAGGAGATAAGGTATTACCAGTTTCACCTAATCCGACAACAGCAACGATTAACAAAATTATTCCACCATCTGACGAATTTCCACATGGGACGGTAAAAGTTAAATTAAAGACACAGCAACAAATATTTGAAGATGTGCAACAATCGTTAAAAATATTTAATTTGAAAGCTAGCACTTTGGAAGATGCGATTAAGTTATTAAAGCAAGGTACATATCGTCAGCAGGTTATTGATAGTCGAGATCAATCACATTATTCTTTTCTACATGCTGTTTGTAGTGGATATGCTACAATGTCCAAAAACTTAGGCTCTATCATCACCACTAGCCTTGCTGCCTTTTCCGACTATGTATCTGTAGAAGAAAAAGCGTGCTTCGTTGAATGGATTGAACTAGCCTTTGATAGTGAGTTAACACGCCAAGGTATATCATTAGTTGACACTCCAGGTGCGGACTCAGTGAACGCTCGACATACAGATGTAGCATTCGATTATATTAAAAATGCAGATGCCATTCTATTTGTCACTTACTATAACCATGCGTTTTCCAAAGCAGATAGAGAATTTATTATTCAGCTCGGAAGAGTGAAAGATACTTTTAGTATGGATAAAATGTTCTTTGTAGTTAACGCATCTGATTTGGCTCATTCAGAAGAGGAACTCGGTTCAGTTATGAACTTTGTTGACGAGCAACTTGTCTCTTACGGTATAAGGGACCCACGTCTTTATCCAATCTCTAGTCATAAGGCGCTAACAGCAAAACAAAATGATTCTAATGATGCTGATGTTGAGATGGGAGACTATTCAGGAATCTTACGTTTTGAACGAGATTTTAAAACATTTATCATCGAAGAACTGGCAGAGATCACGATAAGCTCTGCTTACACGGATATAGAGAAAGTAAACAATATGTTAGATGACTATATCAAAACAGCAACTACCAGCAATGACGAAAAAAATAGCAAGCTGTTAGCAGCCACAGATGAACGAGAAAGCATTCGATCTATCATTAGCACTTACCAGATCGACAGTCAAAAGCGGTCAATTGATCAAGAAATAACAGAATTAGTCTATTATATTCAACAACGGAACTTTTTACGTTTTTCAGATTTATTTAAAGAAAGTTTTAACCCTTCGACCTTACGTGAAGATGGTAAAAATATTCAAGTGAAATTGGAAGGTGCATTAGAGGAATTACTGTCGGCAATATCGTTCGATTTAGAACAGGAAATACGGGCAACTAGTCTACGTGTTGAAGCATTTTTACGAAAACAAGTTGCTGAAATATTAGAAGATATAAATATTCGTATTGTGGGAATAAACGATCATTTACAATTTAATATAAATAGTGAGTTTGAGTTTCCTACACCAGCTTTTCACTATCCTTTTATTGGAGATCAAGTCAATAAAAATAAAGTAATAGGGATGTATAAAAACGCAAAAACTTTCTTCGAAAAACACGGTAAACAAAAGATGAGTGATGAAATAGTTAAGCAATTAGAGGAGCCTATACATAGCTTTTTAAAAGCTATGAAAACTCAAGTGACAAGCCATTACCAGTATAATTTCGACCAATATGTACAAGCATCTCTGCAAAAGTTATTAAACGAAAATGAAGATTATTATGAAGGAATAATTCTTGCATTATCAGATAATGTAGATGTATCCTTGTTACAGGAAATACGCCAATCTATAGTGAGTTATATGGATATTTAGGAGGAACTCTCATGTCAGAAGTACACAAAGCAATTACGAGTCATTCACAAAGTCAGCATCGCCATATTCAGATTTTTGTACAATTGGACAATCAAAGAGAAGCTTTAATTGAAGAGGCTCTTGAATTGTGTAAAGCGAATCAACCTTATTCTGTTGATGGCATTAACGAAATAACAAGTCAAATAAATGCACTAGCTAGTAAGGGAGTTAGTCCTACGAGGAAATATGTTACTAACATGATGGTTAAAGAGTACGCACAAAAGCTTGTTGTAAATAAATTGGGTCAGTAATACGTTGTTGTTACGGAAAAGCTGTTTTCGCATTGATTGCTGTTTTTCGTATTAAGAAGAAACACGTACACAAATAGAGTTCGTGCCATCTTTTCTTCTGTACAACAACCACTTTTTATAGTACTAATTTGATAACAATAGCAACAATGTTTACGAAAAGAGCCTACGGAAGTGACAATTTTAAAGGTGGTTTGTAATAGTTTCTTCTTATAGATGAAATGAGTTTTGATAAGCAAAGCGCTTACATTCTTTTATTAACCACGAGCTATGAGCACAAGTTTAATCAATGCGAATTGTTTTAACGTAGAAAAAGTACGAGCTAAACAATTACCTATGTAATTTACAAGATGTTTAAGTTCATTAACTAATTTCCTTTTTGAAGAAGAGAGCTAAAGGAGTATATATTTATACTTGTTTTACCCATTAGCTTCTATGCCAAGTTTATATAAATGGAAAGGAGAGAGGACATGAAACATATTGTTGAAGTCGATTGGTTACACAAACATATTTCAAATGTTCGAATCATTGATTGTAGATTTCACTTAGAAGACCCTGCGGCAGGATTAAACAGCTATATACAAGGGCATATCCCAGGTGCATTGTATTTTGATTTAGATAAGGACCTATCAGGCCCTATTGAAAAGTACGGAGGCCGTCATCCACTGCCAAACATTGAAGAATTCTGTGAAAAATTATATGCAGCAGGAATTGATCAACATACTAGGGTAGTAGCTTATGACGATCAAGGAGGAGCCTTTGCATCACGTTTTTGCTGGATGTTATTATATGTTGGATTAAAGCATGTACAAATTTTGAATGGTGGATATACCGCATGGAAAGAAAGGCACATGCCAATAACAGCGGATATACCAACAGTAACAAGAAGTTTTTTTACTCCGCGTATTCAGCATGATATGTTGGTAACTATGGAAGAAGTTAAAATGCATAGCCAACGTAATGACGCTGTTATTATTGATTCGAGAGAAAATAGTAGATATGCAGGAATTGAAGAACCTATTGATCAGCTTGCTGGACATATTCCATCAGCTATTAATTACTATTGGAAAGATAGTCTACATTCCAATGGTATGTGGAAAACGAGTGATGAGCAGATTAGCAGGTTCTTACAACTCGATAAGGATGAAAATATAATCGTCTATTGTGGATCTGGCGTTACTGCATGCCCAAATTATTTGTCTTTAAAAGAAGCTGGCTATAATAATATTAAACTCTATGTGGGCAGCTGGAGTGATTGGATATCGTATGATGATAATGAAATTGTAAAAAATTAATAAGTATATGTTCGTACAAATTTCCTATACTAAGCTTGGAGGTTTGATCGACCTCCTAAATAGCCGTAAAGGAGTACGATAAAATGGGAAGAACAAAAGCAGGTAATGCAAATGCACAAAGAAATAATAACGCTAAACAGAAAAATGACTATAACAATGAATTTGCGTCATATGCAGAAGTTGAATCAAACAAAATGAAAAACCGTAAAAAAGAAGAGTAAATGTAAAAGTTTATTGACCCCAAAGTCATCCATTTGTAATTGATACATAAAATGCTGACTGTTGGGGTTTTACATGCCTTTATTATTATAGTAGCAATTGTAATAGCATACCGTATGTTTATGATCTATGATCATGCTGTTATTTTGTATTTTTCATCTTTGCAACATTCTCTAGCTTGCTTTTTGGAGAATTGTTTGCAGCAGATCCTTGTCCATAACCTTGTGGATTTACTCCTGAACTAACTCGCCCTCTCGTTTTACTTTGTTTAGTCAACAACCTCACCTCCATCTAATATTTTATCCATTTCATCATTTATTATGAATTGACCTCTCATTAAATAACTTAGATTAGTCTCTTTTCAATAGTCTTTTTTCCCTTTAATTGTTGCTTCTCGTTCTAATACAGAAGCACGTAAAACCACAGCGTTCATGGCTTTTTTATGCTTTTACAATGCTTAATAAAACTCATCATACAGCCCATTTTTAGTGAAAAAGCAACAAAGTTTACGAAAAGAGTCTTTCATCAGGCTATTTTCTCTTTGATTGAAGCTCTACGATCTAAGATGTAAACACCTATACATTTAGTGTTATGGGCATCTATTCTTCTGTAAAGCATCACTATTACGTAAAACGAAATCTTAATCTTCTAGTTTAGGCACGATAGCAACAAAGATGAAAAGAGCCTTTCATTAATAAAGTTCTATTATGTCCTCTCATTGTTAGCGCATCATCATGTCCATAACATTGTTAGCGCATAACGTTGAAAAAACGAATAGATATTTTAAGGAATTTACGTTAATATAAGGAATGTGTTATCCAAACTTTTTGTGGATTCGAACGAAATTAAGATAGGGTTGAGGCATAATGATAAAACATAAGGCTTTTACAGTCGAAGAATACATTCAATACTTAACTAATAAAGGCTTTCATTTCCGAGAAGATGCGCTAGGATTTATTACATTCGGTCAGCAATACACAAAATCAACAGATGAACTAGTTAATTCAGCGATAGAAATAACTTTAAAGGTACAAAAGGAGTTTGATGGAAGTTTTTTTGTCTCTTTACTAGAATCTTTCCAAGAGAACAACATTAAAACTCGCGAAGAAGCTGTACAATTTGCCTACATTAAAAACCTTATGTAATTTCTTATAGGCTAAAAATTAATACATAAAGAAAACAGGAGCGTTTCTAATCGACTCCTGTACTACATTTCACTTCTTTATTTTTCCTTTCAGGTAATTCTGATAGCACCATGCCACTAAAAATGCAAATACAGCCTATAATTGCAATGTGGCTTAATTGCTCATTCGCCCAAAAAAATCCGGCTAAAGAAGCAAATACTGGTTCAGTTGCAAATATTAACGCAACTCGAGTAGGAGTAGCGGACTTTTGAAAAAAAGTTTGTCCTAAAAATGCTAAGGCTGTTGCAAAGATTGAAGTAACTACTAAAGCTATAAATACTTCCTTCTGAAGTAAAATGTTTATTTGTAATTGATTTCTCCAATCTTCAAAAAGAAACGCTAGTAATAATGATAAAAAAGCCACCGTTAAGATTTGCGTGACAGTTAGAATTAAACTCGGGAAACGCTTCGTGTATTTACCTGTTAATATAATATGCATCGCAAATGATACGGCACAAAATAGTACAAGAACATCACCCCGATTAATTGAAACTTCGTCACCCATCGTTAGCATATAAAGACCTATCGTCGCTAGCATAGCACCAGCTATGCCATTACGTGTCATGCTATTTTTTAATAAAAAAACCGCGAATATAGGAACGAGTACAACACTTAGACCAGTAATAAATCCAGCTTTAGATGAAGTTGTGTACAATAATCCAAATGTTTGAAATGCATAACCAAGAAAGAGCCAAATGCCTAATATTACTCCAGACATGAACATTGTTGCATTTAGCTGTTTTAATTGTTGTTTATTAAACATAATAAGCCAGCACAATAAAAATATTCCAGCTATAAAAAAACGAATACCATTGAAGGAAAATGGATGTAAAAAAGAAATAGCATTTTGCACGAGAACAAAAGTGGTACCCCATACGAAAGCTATAAGTAATAGAGCACCATCTGCAACGACGGACTTTCTCAATATTTCTATCTTCCTTTCTCGATCTAAATAAAAAGCTAAATTGTAGTGTATCATACATACTACAAAATAGGGAATACAAAACTGGTGTTTATGTTTGGTTATTTTTCTGTTGATTACTGTTTGATAAAAATACGTAAACATCTCATGTTCGATGTATCTTTAATGCAGTTCAGAAAAGCCTCTCATCTAAATTGACCATTATTTAATAAAGGCTGCATTCGCATTGCTTGTTACTTTTCGTTCAAAGGTATTGGCACGTATACACCTGGCGTCGGGCATCTTTGTTACTTATACGATTATTGAGCTCTCATAAAACTCATCATACTGTCGAAATTTTAGTGAAAATAGCAACAAACTTTACGAAAAGAGCCTTACGAAAAATTATTTCACCATTTGAACAAAACGGAGGTGAAAGGTGAAAAAATGAAAGTTAGAATTGAATGGACTTATAAAACAATCAATAAGCAAGTTATAACGTTAACATCTGAGGAAATTAGCGTGGAAGCTGCTCTTTCAATCAGTGAAGATTTCGAACGTACTGGACGAACAAACGAGTTATTATTTTATGATGAAAAAGATAACAAATGGACGAAGAAGGAACTAATTAGGCTTTCTAAAGAACTAGAAACTGAACCAAACGATATAATTGTATATTTTGATGGTGGTTATGATAACAATAACAAACAAGCAGGGCTTGGTGCAGTTATTTATTATAGTCAAAACAACAAAAAATATCGTTTAAGGTCCAATGCGTTATTTTCAGAAATTGAAACAAATAATGAAGCTGAATATGCAGCGCTTTGGTACTTACTGGGGCAAGTAGAAGAGTTAGGTATTCACCATATCTCTGTTACATTTCGTGGAGATTCACATGTAGTACTCAAACAGCTTTCAGGTGATTGGCCATGCTTTGATGAGGTATATAATACATGGTTAGATAAAATAGAGGATAAGATACGGCAATTAGGTATTCATCCTCATTACGACCCAATTTCAAGAAAGCAAAATGGTGAGGCTGATCAGCTTGCAAGCCAAGCGTTGGAAGGGATAGTCATTCACAGTAATGTAGAAATTTAAAACTTATCATAACATATATATGTATTGTAGTCATGACAAGGAGGGTGGATACTTTGGAAAGAAAACTAATTATTGAACAGATAAGTGAAATCCTCGATACGTACTGCCAAGATTGTTTTGTAAAAAGTAATTTTAGAAAAGAATACGGGAAAACGTATGCACAATCATTTTGTATTCATACTTGTACAGTAGGTAACTTATTAAAGAAATATGGAGAGAATTTGTCACATGGTCAATTATATCCAAGTGGGAAAGAAAATAATGAAGGACTTGAACGTAATATGCCAATTCTTGATAGGGATTACTAGCTTAATCATTTTGGAGATGATGGCTAATAAGCCTACGAGGAAAAAACCGCATAATTGCGGTTTTATGTTAATCGGTGAATATCCCAGCTTGTAATGTAAATTCTTTTAATACAGATGAAGTGAATACTCTAATTAGAATGATTTGTATTACTGCTTTGCTTCATTGAGCTGCTCTTCACATTGTGATAATAATTTCTCTGATTGTTGTAAAAATTCATTATCAAAACCAGTTGAGTTTGCATTTGCATCTACAAGCTTAGAACGTGCTTCTGAAACAGCCTGAGTAGCTCCCTCTAGTTGTTCTTCATCCATACTCATCGTGGCACGTCCTACTATTTTTTGTGCACTTTGAATTGACATATTAAGATCTTGTATATCATTATATCCTGTGTATACTTCATTTTCTTCATTAGTCAATACATACACCTCCTGACTATATAGTTAGTCGGAGGGTAGACGATTATTCACTATAATTGAATATTTTTTATAAGGTCATGTTGCAAACGTTGATGCCACAGTACTTAGATTATCATAATAATTTTATGGACCTGCATTGTATTATGTTTGAAAGGATGCTACGAATAGTAGCTTGCGCAATCATACTATAGTTAAAAAAGAGCAACCTGTTCATAACGTGTGAGGGCCATAGGAAATAGGTTTTACAAAACAAAAAAGACTGTATCATACAGTCTTTTTTTAACAAATTTTATGTGAATGAATGGCTTAATTTATAGTTTTACAACATTGGCTGCTTGAGCCCCTCGGTTTCCATCAACAATTTCAAAGGAAACTTTTTGACCTTCTTCCAATGATTTATATCCATCACCTTGAATAGCTGTGAAGTGAACGAATACGTCATCTCCACCTTCAACTTCAATAAATCCATAACCTTTTTCATTATTAAACCATTTTACTTTACCGTTTTGCATAGTACGATTTCCTCCTAATACTTCCTGCACAAAAGTGCTACAAAATAATTTATTATCAAATAACGGAATATATTAAGCTGAAGCTTTGTAATATCAATAGCTGTCTAAGATGATGAAATCTTACATTCTGCTAAATGATGTCTTAAATATACACCAATGATATTATTGAGTCAATATAAATAGACAGAAATAACAGAAAAATGAAAACTTTACATAAGTATCTTATATTGTAAATAAAGTAAAAAATAGTTCTTCGGTTATGTTAATGATAGGAAGGGTTTGGAAATTATGATACAATCAAATATAGAGAGGTGTTAATATGAGTTCATTTGTGCAAAAAAAGAATAGGCATAAGATTCCTCTTTATGAAATTAAAAGAGATATCATTCCAACGATACAGCAGGCTGCAGAAATCCCTAATCTTTTCTATCTATTTAATGAATTGCATAAAAAGGATGACTATACATATCGACACAATATTGGTGTTGGAGTGATTGCAACATTACTCGGAAAGTGGCTGAATATAAATGAACAGGAGTTACATCGTCTTACACTTGCAGCAACGTTACATGATATTGGTAAAACGAAAATCCCATTAGACATACTTCAAAAGCCTGATAAACTTACCGATGATGAATATGAAGAGATAAAAAATCATTGTATATACGGCTATGACATGTTAATCAATACTAAAGGTATTGATGAGCAAATCAGTTTAGTTGCTCTTCAGCACCATGAACGTGAAAATGGTGAAGGCTATCCTTATGGGATATCAGGAAATAAAATCGATTATTTTTCCAAAATTGTTGCTGTTGCTGATGTTTTTCATGCGATGTCATCCAATCGTATTTATCGTGTTGCATCCCCGTTCTATAAAGTGATTAAGGAAATGAATGATCATATATTTGGTAAGTTTGATCCGAATATTTTATTTGTTTTTCTATTTCACATGATGGATACAACAGTCGGACAGGGTTGTTATCTAACAGATGGTCGTCAGGCGAAAATAATTATGATTAATCGTTTTGATCCAGTAAATCCACTAGTGCAAGTGCAAAATGAAATGATCGATCTAAGTAAGGAAAAAGAATTATTCGTAAGAACCATTATAATTTAAAGGACTTGAAATGGCAGGGAGTATACCTGTAACCATATCAAGTCCTATTTCATATATTTAAAAGCGATCTTCTTGTCCCGATCACTCCATAAAACTATGGCATCAAACGTTTTATCATCTTTTTTGAAGTTTTTTATAACGTTAGTTTCGCCAGTTTTTAATAGCTTTTTTATGTTTGCTTGAGAAATCGTTTTGCCTAAGATTTTTTTAGAAATTGTAAACTTACAGTCAGATTTTTTATAGTTTGTACAACCGTAGAACTTTCCGAAGTCTAGAATACTACCATTGCACATTTTACATTTACCCAAAGATATTTTTTTCTTACTAAATTTACTTTTTTTCTGCTTCGATCCGACCGTCTCAATAGGAATGTTTGTAAATGACCAACTGTTACTTAGCTGCTGAGCATTCTCTACTATATTCTGTGATAATTTTTTCACTTGTTCAATAAAATTTCGGGGTGAAGCAGAACCTTCACCTATTTGAGAAAGTCTTTGCTCCCATTTTGCTGTCATGCTTGGGGAGGCCAATATACTATCTCCTAAAGCTTCTATTAGTAGCATGCCCTTTGCGGTAGCTATCGTTTGGTTTTTGTTAATGTTTATATAATTACGATTCTTTAATAGGTTTATAATTCCAGCTCGTGTTGCCTCGGTACCTAGTCCCTCGGTTTTTGCTAATACATTCTCTAGCTCAGTATCATCTAAATGCTTCCCAGCTGTTTTCATTAAAGTGATCAAGTTACCTTCAGTATATCTTTTTGGTGGCTTAGTTTGTCCTTTTTTTAAATTTACTTTTGTAACAGTGCCTTTTGTATTCTTTTCAATGATCGGGAGAATTTGATCTCCACCATCCGACTGGCTATGTGGATTGTTTATAACTTTTTTCCAACCTTCTTCGATTTGTTCTTTACCTTTTGCGATGAAAGTAGCACGACTGTCTACTAATATATGTATAGTAGTATAATTAAAAATAGCATTGTTATAAAAAGCGCTGATCACTTGTCTTACGATTAAATCGTAAATTTTAGTCTCTTCTGAACTTAACTTAGTAAGATCAGGTATTTGTTCGGTAGGAATGATGGCATGATGATCTGTTACTTTCTTTTCATTTACATACCTTTTATTATTAATTATCGACGCATTTGGTGGGGGTAATAAATTTTCATATTTATCTATATCTTTTAAACGAGATAGTACAGTTGGTAAAACTGTAGCTTCTTCTATTGTTAGGTACTGTGAATCTGATCGTGGATACGATATATTTCCTTTCAAATATAGCTTTTGTAATACATCTAATGTTTTTTGTGGTGAAAGCTTAAGCGTTTTATTTGCTGTTGCTTGAAGTGCTGAAAGATTGAATAGAAATGGAGGCTGATACTCTTTTCTTTCTTTTTTGACATCTGAAATGATACTATTTTTATCTTTACAAAATTCAGCTACAGCGTTCGCTTGTTTTTCATTAAAAATTCTAGTTTCGTTTTTTTTATGCCACTTAGCTTTAATTGACTGTCCAAAAAAATCAAACTGAGCTTCGACCTCCCAAAAATCTTCAGGTTTAAAATTCGCTATTTCATGCTCTCTTTTGACTATTAACGCGAGGGTAGGTGTTTGAACTCTCCCGATAGAAAAAACATCCTGGATTCCTCTTTCTTTTAGTAGAATCGTATAAATTCTTGAGGAATTTATACCAATCAGCCAATCAGCGCATGCACGACTTAAAGCTTCAAAATAAATATGTCGCGTATCTTCTTCTGTAAGTAAAGAGGAAAAACCCTTCATGACTGAAGCTTGAGTAAGAGAAGAAATCCAAAGACGCTTCATTGGTATACTTACTCCGCATTGTTTGATGATTGTACGTATAATTAATTCACCTTCACGTCCGGCATCTCCAGCGATAATGATTTCTTGAACTTCAGCACGCTTCAATAAGTTTTTAATAATATTAAACTGTTTTAATTTTGATCTAGTTACTTTATACTCAAATCTATTAGGTACCATTGGGAGTGTATGCTTATCCCATTTTTTCCATGTTGAATGATACTCCTCAGGTGATTTTAATTCACAAAGATGACCAATCGCCCAAGTGATAACTGCTCCATTGGGGAATGTAGTATTTGGCTTCACCATTAAATAACCATCATTTTTAGTAAAGGAAAAAGGAGCAGCTAATTTAGTCGCTTGGTCTGGTTTTTCGGCTATAACTACTTTCATATATCTTCTCCTTAATTTTGTTCGCTCTATGATTATAACAGTAGATTATGAGAATGGATATGTTGAACATAGAGGATGTGAAAAAATAACTATCGGTTAACAAGGTTTTAAGCTATTATCATGTATATATATAGGATGATATATAGTTACATGTATTTTGAATATTAGAAAAAGCTTGACTTTAATCATGAATAAACGACATCATACATGAGCAGAACATTGATAAAAAAAGCTTTTTTTGTAAACTTTGTTGCGATTGTAATCAATTAAGTACTCAAAAAGAGTATTATTTGTTATTCATCGTTGTGCAGAAGAAAGGATGCCACGAACTTTAGTTGGGTACGGTTTATATTTTAATACAAAAAACCATCATTATTGCAAAAAAAAGCATAAAAGAAAGAGCTTGATAACGATGCTCAAGCTCTCATTCGATCATATTAGCTATTGTTATTCGTACAAATCAGATTTATCTCGTTGGTCTTTATTTCGTTTATTGCCCTTGCTATTATCACCGGCTACTATTTTACCACGTACTTCACCATTAGTTGGTGAATTTTGATTCTTGCTCCCGTAATTCATTTTTTTAGTCATCATATCAGCTTCTTTCTTACTATTATTGTGTCAATTAGTTGATGTTATCCATCATTTATCTCTTACAAATTTAGTTTGTACAGCCAAACCTTTATTAATCAAGGAATTATCATTAAATTGGCGAATAATAATATAACAGTAATTATAGGAGGTTTATGTAGTGGAGGATTTTAATTGGCATCACCGATCTGGTGAAGAATGGGATAAAAAAGCCGAATTTTGGAATAACAGAAGTGAACAAATGTGGGAAGATGGTAGCCGCAAAACAATTATTCCATTTATTAAGAAGTACTTTAAATTGGGTGGGGTAGTTGCAGATATTGGCTGTGGAGACGGTTATGGATCACAGAAGCTAGCGAAAGAAAATTATCAAGTGGTTGGTATTGATTTATCGAAAGAGATGATTGAGAAAGCAAACCTTTTTAATGATGAGGATAAGTTAACATTTATACAGGCTGACGCTAGAGAACTTCCTTTTACAACTAGCTCAATAGATGCAATTATCGCAATTAATTGTCTGGAATGGACTGAAGACCCAAAGCATGTGTTATTAGAATTTCAGCGTGTCTTAAAACCTAATGGCTTTTTTTGTGCAGGTATATTAGGCCCTACTGCTGCGCCTAGACAACATAGCTATCCTAGACTATTTGGAGAAAGAGTCATATGTAACACGATGATGCCTTGGGAATTTGAGAACTTAGCAAAGTCACATGATTGGGACATTGTAGATGGTCATGGGGTATATAAGAAGGAGGTTCAAGCCGAACTAATTAACAGCTTACCGAAAGAGTTAAAGCAAGCCTTGACTTTCATGTGGGTATCGATGCTAATAAATAAAAGTGATAAATAATGGCTTGTTAAACGAGTTTGTACAATCGCTGTTCTGAATAGATTTAACCTATCCGATAGCAAAGGTAATAAAAAAAACAGGTGGCTGGAAATTACTATCCACCTGTTGTAACTTGCCCATACCTTCTCACTTTTCTGGGAATATGATTAATACCCGTAACCAAGCCCACCGCCACAAGCGACGCCAATGATTATTAACAGTACGAATAAGACAATGACTAATGCAAATATTCCTCCTGAACGAACACCATCAACCATGTTATCACTCCTTAAATGTAATCATATGAGGATGGATTCCAATCCCTCATCAACATTAACATATTCATGCAGTATTAAATTGCCTGTGTATTATTCCTATTTAGTCTCAAAAGTTCAAATTGGTGAGTTGTTCCTATTTTTTTCAGGGCTGTTTCTCCTATACATGGTTGCTTTTCGTTATATAGCTTTATGGATCTTTTCTCTTAAAGGCTATAAAAACATAACATACACATCAGTTACTCATGCAAGTTAAAGAAAGCAACAAAGCTTATAAAAAGGGCATGATTAATTTACAGATGAATAAGCTTGCTATATGGTCATAATTACTTGAATCAATCATAATTAAAAATCATATTTTTGTAACCAATTGAATATTCATACGTATGTAATATTGAATAATATTTTGGAGGTGACATCTTGCCATCAAGTGAAGATCGCATGTTAGCAGCAGTTATATACGTTATTAGTTTTTTTACAGTGTTTTTAGGTCCGTTGGTTATATGGTTAATTAAAAAGGATGAATCATCTTTTGTTGATTATCATGGAAGGATGTATTTTAACTTTTTCATATCATACACCATTTATAGTATAATAAGTATGCTACTAATGCTAATCTTAATAGGATTTATAACTATATGGTTGGTCGGAATTTACATTTTTATTTTTACAGTTGTAGGAGCTATAAAAGCATACCAAGGAGAAGAGTATCATATTCCTTTTGCGATTCGAATGTTATAAGTTGTCATTTATTCAGGCCACATGATTGTGGCCTGTTTTTATTGGTGTTAAAAATTAGTTCACTCAATATTTAAGCGCAACATATCATTTAAGTCGGATTTGTCCAAATGTGATCGTTTAATTCTATTGATAGCTATCATTATAATGGTTAAAATGACCTTATATTTTTGTAAAAGTTAGGTGGTTTTGTTGTCTAATACACAAGGCATATGATTATTACTTGTTGTTTTATCTTGTAACCAAATGGCTGTTAGGGATTGATTGTTGTTTTTCATCTTAAGAAATATAAGCATATACAACTAAAGAGCGTGTATTTCTTTGAGTAATATTATGAGAATCAAAGTTGGAACAAACAGCTATAAAAAACGATCTATTGATAGAGGAGTGGGACTAATGTACGAACATCATAAAAGAGCAGTACAAGTACTAAGTGAACAATTTAAAGATGACCCTAAAGTTCGGGCACTGTTAATAGGTGGCTCAGTTGCCAAAGGTTACGCTAGTGAAAGTTCGGATGTGGATATAATTTTAATAGCTACAGATAAAGAATTTGAAAGACGTAAGGAGCAGCATGACTTATTTTACTGGTCTGGTGATGAATGTGATTATGAAGGTGGCTATGTAGATGGCAAAATAGTAAATTTGCAATTTTTAGAAGATGTTGCACGTCATGGAAGTGAGCCAGCAAGATTTGCATTTCAAGATGCCATCATTGGCTTTTCAAAAATACCTCAATTAGACATGATATTACAACAAATTACAACATATCCAGTACACGAACAACAACAGAAGATAGAAAAATTTTATGTGCAATTTGAAGCAGCTAGATGGTATGTTGCAGAAGCTGAGAAGAGGAATGACAAATATTTGATGATGCACATCGTTTCATCACTCGTCCTATTTGGTGGGAGGTTAATATTGGCTCAGAACAAAGTACTGTATCCTTATCATAAATGGTTCATGAAAGTGTTAAGTGAACTTGACAACAAACCTACAAATTTTATGGAATTAACAAACGATTTACTGTCTTCCCCAAGCAGTAAAAATGCCGAGCTTTTTTGTAAAAGTATAGAGCAATTTGCAGATTGGCCCACGATAAAAGAAGGGTGGCCTAACCGCTTTTTGGTTGATACAGAATGGAGTTGGATGAATCAACGAACACCTGTGGCGGATTTATAAAGCCTTTAAGTATATGACGATAAGAATTACAGGATGACTATTAACAGGCTCAATTGCATTTAGAAATGCAATTGAGCCTTATGAAAATTAAATATGCCAACGCCAGTATGCTAATTGTTTCTGCTTCATTTCTTCTATATTCTTTTTTATAACCTCATGCCTTACTCTTTCTTCAGGAGTCATTTTAAAAAGTGTAAATAATTTCAATATAGACATTTCTCGATCTTCCTTTCTTTTTTATTACGACATGATTTATATATTCAACAGGAAGATTGTTGATTAATGAAAAAAGGTAAAAAGGTAAAAAGGCACAAAAAGTAAAATAATTAATAAAATTCAGAAAACTGCAAAAACGGACGTTCTCGACAGAAATGAGACAGTCCGTTTTTTAACATATTTGATTTGTTGAACTTCTTCAAGTAAAAAGTTAGTTTGCTAAAATAGGTCGAAAGTCGATACAGCTTAAATCGTGGTGTCGGTCCGAAACGCTTATGATTGAAGATCATCTGTTACATAGGATATTTTGAAATAAATGATCATCATCTAGTAATTTCACCATTTGTTTAATGTCATCAGTAACAAATAAATTAGAGATATGGTGTTTTTCTAACACCCAAGAGTTATACTCAATTTCCCATACTTCAGGGGGATCACATTTTGCCCAGTATCGATAAGTATGTAAATGATCCATATGCAACTCTTGAATATTATAAACTAACATCATATATAGCATCGTTCTAGCTATATTTCCTCTACTTACATGCGGAATAATCCATTCGTTTTCATAGTCAATACCAAAATCAGTGTAGTTATGTGGTACGCTCAATTTTAAGCGGTGTATAACTTTATCATTTTCTATATCAAATGGTAGGTGTCCTCTGTGTGAGTTGACTTTTTTATGTGCAGCAGCAAAGTTAAGTGGGTTTACTGTTGCACCTTTAATTACATTGACATTAGCTTTTTTCATGGCTAAATACTTTTTCATAGTACTTTGAGGGAAGATATGTTCGATGCTATGTTTGCTAGTTTTTTGTAAAATGTCAATCTCGACCCCTGCGTACACTGATTTAACATAGCTATAATCACTAGTGAAAAATGACCAAAAAAGATCAAACTTGTTATTTCTTGATAAGGAGCTATAAAATTTATGGTGTGTATATACACCACCAGCTAACTCAATGAAGCATTGTTGATTCATTGGCATCCACTCCTATTAACAGGACTTGTTTATTCCCAAATATATGGTGTTTCTTGATATACATAATAATTAAGCCAATTTACAAATAATAAATTGGCGTGTGAACGCCAAGAATGAATAGGTTGTTTTGAAGGATCATTATTTGGAAAATAATGATTTGGCACATGAATAGAGATTCCTTTTGAAGTATCTCGTTCATATTCTTCTTTCAACGTGTATTCATCATATTCTAAATGTCCAGTAAGAAATATCCTTTTTCCATCGTTTGAGGTAACGAGACAAACACCAGCTTCATCAGATGTAGATAAAATAGTTAAATTAGTATTCTCCTCAATCTCTTCTTGTTTTACGGTCGTATATCTAGAAACAGGTACGTTAAATATATCGTCAAAACCACGTAAAAGAGTAATGTTTTTATAAAGGCGTCGATGTTGAAAAATGCCAGAGCATTTCTTTTGGAGGGGATATTTATTTACACCATAATGATGAAATAGCCCTGCTTGAGCACCCCAACAAATATGAAGTGTTGATGTGACATTTGTAGTAGTCCAATCCATGATTTCCTTTAATTCGTCCCAATAATTTACCTCAGTAAAAGAAAGTTGTTCAACAGGAGCACCTGTAATAATCATGCCATCGAACTTTTTATCTCTTACCTCATCAAAAGTTCTATAAAACTGGTCGAGATGTGATTTTTTTGTTGTCTTAGATTCATGTGTTGTTGGTCTTAATAAAGTAATATTAACTTGTAAAGGGGAATTTCCTAACAACCTTAGCAACCTTGTTTCTGTTTTTTCTTTTTCGGGCATAATATTTAAGATCACAATATTTAGAGGGCGAATATCTTGTGAATATGCCCTTAACTCATCCATTACAAAGATATTTTCCTTCTCCAGTATTTCTTTAGCTGGTAAGTTATGAGGAATATTAATTGGCATCCGGTTCAACTCCTTTATGTAAATATTCATATTATATAAACTATTAATAAATTATTCAATGAAAAATTGTATTCACTTATTCAGGATTTTTATCGCAACATTGTTGCTGTTTTGCGAATTAATAGGCTTATTGGGTATGTTTTGTTGCTAAATTTACAAAATTGCGCCTGTAATCTTATGTTTTATACGATTGTCATCGATTATTAAAAAGAAATAACGTCATTAGTTTAGTTATAAAACGAACTAGTTGATTAAAAAACAATAGCGAATAGGATTTTTATTGTCTTTACCTTTAGAAGGAACGATACTATATATTCTAGTATTATTACAACGAGTATTTATAATCAATGTAAATTCAATAATAATTTATATATAATTCATTTTTCTCTCTACTTGAATTATTGAGAAGTGGTACAATAAATTTGTAAAATGACTCATAAAAAGAATGAATATGGGGGATACATATGAGCACAAAAATGACAATTAAATCAGATATTGAAATAGCTCAAAAAGCAGAAATGAAACCGATTACAGAAATAGCTAGCCAACTTGATCTGACACGAGAAGAAGTGGAGCCATATGGTCATTATAAAGCTAAGATTTCTTTGAATGCTATGGATCGTTTGAAAACGAAGCAAGATGGTAAAGTCATTTTAGTAACGGCTATTAACCCTACTGCAGCTGGTGAGGGTAAGTCTACAGTTACAGTTGGATTAGGTCAAGCATTTACTAAATTAGGGAAAAAAGCAATTATTGCAATGAGAGAGCCTTCTTTAGGACCAACTATGGGGATCAAAGGCGGAGCGTCAGGTGGTGGCTACTCACAAGTTATTCCTATGGAAGATATAAATTTACATTTTACTGGAGATTTACATGCGATTACTACAGCAAATAATACGCTCGCAGCTATCATCGATAACCACATTCATCATGGGAATAAACTGAAAATCGATCAACGAAGAATCAATTGGAAACGTGCTGTCGATTTAAACGATCGCGCTTTACGTCAGGTCGTTATCGGATTGGGTGGACCTATTCAAGGAGTCCCACGTGAAGATGGTTTTGATATTACGGTTGCGTCCGAAATTATGGCTATTTTTTGTCTAGCAACAGATATACATGATCTCAAAAATAGGCTTTCAAATATTGTTGTAGCATATAATTTTGATAAACAGCCTGTAACAGTTAGAGATTTAGGTGTAGAAGGAGCGTTGACCTTACTTCTTAAAGATGCACTTAAACCTAATTTAGTACAAACACTTGAGCACACTCCTGCGCTTATACATGGTGGTCCTTTTGCTAATATTGCACATGGGTGCAACAGTGTTATCGCTACGAAAATGGCTTCTAAGCTTGGGGATTATGTTATAACTGAAGCTGGTTTTGGAGCGGATTTGGGAGCAGAAAAATTCCTGAATATAAAAGCGAGAACAGCAGGAATTGACCCTGCTGCTGTAGTTATTGTTGCTACGATCCGTGCGTTAAAAATGCATGGAGGAGTAAATAAAAATAATTTAAAAGAAAAAAACGTGTCTGCGTTAAATGCTGGGTTAGAAAATCTTCAGAAGCATATTGAAACTGTCAAAGCGTTTGGGTTACCGTTTGTTGTATCAGTAAATAAATTTGTCACAGACTCTGATGAAGAAATCAACTCTTTGATCGCTTGGTGTAATGACCAAAATTATCCTGTTTCCTTAACTGAAGTATGGGAAAAAGGTGGTCAAGGTGGTGTGGATTTAGCTGGAAAATTATTAGATGTCATGGAATCTACTAACAATCAATTCTCACCGTTATATGACCTTAATGATTCAATCGCTGAAAAAATTAATACAATTGCCACACAAGTTTACGGTGCGGAAAAGGTGGAATTTACCTCTAAAGCTAAAAAGCAAATTGCTCAATTTGAACAGCTGGGTTGGGATCAACTACCTGTTTGTATAGCTAAAACGCAATATTCTTTATCAGATGATCCGACAAAGGCTGGCAGACCGAAAGATTTTACAATTACAGTGAGAGAACTAAAACCATCAATCGGAGCAGGATTCATCGTAGCTTTAACAGGAAATATGATGACTATGCCGGGGTTACCAACAAACCCAGCTGCATTAAATATGGATGTAGATGAAGATGGTAATGCGGTGGGCTTATTCTAGTATTATGAAAAATGGAACTATATTCGACCCTACCGTTTTTGAGAATCTAAAGGTTGTCCTTGAAGGAGAGATATATGATCTTGATTTAGGTGGCACAATAGAAATTATCAATCGGGATGATTTAGTTAACCTTGCAAAGATGTCAAGATCTTATAAGATAAACTTTCGACTAAAAGATAGACAAGGATCACCAGCTGCATACATGAAGCTATCTATGGATGTTGCTAATCTTAGTAAGGAATTATTACAAACACCAGGGCAAAAACCAGGTTGTAGTATAAGTGTAGGGTTTATACAATATTTAAAGTCAGTTGAGGGTATACCGGAACATGCATTAAAAATCGTCAAAAGTGTGTGGGGGCAAGAGTATATTTATCAGCAAACAATATCACATAACCCGAGTGAACAACCAACCTTATACACTCATCATACGGACATTATATTTGACCGTTTTATGTATGAAGAAAATATTGATGATTTGATTGAAATGGTTGATTTTATACTTTGCACCCTTCAACAATTATGAAATTAAACTAATTTTATAGGTGTAATCATTTGATATACCTTAAAACAACTTTTACAATAGTAAACAGGAGGGATAAAGATGTCTATATACGAATTTTCAGCATCAACAATTAAGGGTGAAGCTAAATCTTTACATGATTACGAAGGGCAGGTCGTAATGGTTGTTAACACAGCTAGTAAATGCGGTTTTACTCCACAATATAAACAACTTGAAGAGTTATATAAAACATATAAAGATAAAGGACTTGTAGTATTAGGGTTTCCTTGTGATCAATTTGGAAATCAAGAACCGGGTGATGATGAAGAAATTGAGAGCTTTTGCGAAATTAATTACGGTGTAACATTTCCGATGTTTTCGAAAGTTGATGTGAATGGTGAGGATGCTCATCCGTTATTTACATACTTAAAAGAAGAAGCACCTGGAATTTTAGGTTCGAAAGGAATTAAATGGAATTTCACTAAATTTCTAATTGATAAAAATGGCAAACCCGTATCGAGATTTGCTCCTAAAGTAGAACCATCTGCAATGAAAGAAAATATTGAGCAGTTGCTAAACTAATTGAGCTTTCAATTGTAATACAACTATCGTCATAAGAAGCTGCACCTTCAAAATAGCCGTAGATATTTATGAAGGTGCAGTTTTTATATTTAAGTAAGGTAGGTTAGAAATGATGATTCGTGAAGAGTAGTAACACAATGATCTATTATAATTATGTATGTGTGATCATAATGAGTTAAACAATAAACACCTACACAACTGTTGTTCTTGGCATCTTTTCTTAAGTTAAACGATAATAATAATCTGTTAAATTCCTTCTTACGTTGCTAATTGAAAACAATCGTAACAAACTTTACGAAAGCTGTTTTCGCATGGATTGTTTTTTTCGTATAAAGAAATAAACACGCACACCACAAGAGTTCTTGGCATTCTTTCTTGTTTACAACGATGGCTAACATATAAATGGTACTAATTTGGTATAAAACAAAGTTTACGAAAAGAACTAAGATTCATGAGTTTTTAAAAAAAGTAACAATACTTCCATAAATACTACTTAGAAAAGTATCTAATGAATGTGAATAGCTATAATGTTCAATGAAAAGAAGGGATTGAAGAAATGTGCTAAAAATAGCGTGGGTAACGGATAGCTCAGCTTGCATTAATGAGGAATTACAGCATCACCCTGATGTATACGTTGTACCAATTACGATAATCTTTGATAATCAAGAATATCGGGATGGTGTGGATCTAACGCCTTATGAGTTATACAGTAAATTAAAATCTTCAATCTCCAAACCGAAAACTTCCCAACCATCGGTTGGTCAATTTCAAGCATTGTATGAAAAGTTACAATACAGTTATGATTACATTATTTCAATACATGTTTCTTCGAAATTAAGCGGCACTTATTCTTCAAGCTTTCAAGCAGCACAACAAATTAAAAAACCAATTTATGTAATTGATTCGAAAGTTACCTCATATCCAATGACAGCTTTAATTTCTGAAGGTATTCGACTTAACAGAGCAGGCACAGAAATTAAAGATATCGTATCTTCTATACAAAAATTAGTAGACAAAAATAAAATGTATGTAATAGTTGGTAGTCTTGAGCAGCTATATGCGAGTGGAAGGTTAAATAGTATCCAATTTGTGGTTGGTAGTTTGTTGAAAATTAAACCAATCATCACTTTTAACAATGGTACATTAGCAATCTATGACAAAGTGCGATCAGAACGTAAGGCCTTACATCGCTTCCTTACTATATTGAAAGAAGAAGTCCAACATTCAACAATCTCAGAAGTATATTTATTATATGGATTACGCAGTGATAAAGCACAGGTACTAAAACAAAAAATAGAAAGTTTGTTTCCTTCGTTGAATGTACTTACGTACCCATTTTCTACTTCTCTCGGTGTACATACAGGTGAAGACACAATTGGAATTAGCTGGTTTAATAATTAGGCTCTAACTTTGTTGTTATTGATACAAAATTACGATATTAACAGAAAGTCTCATATGTTATCACAATATTATAGAAGAATAAATGCCATGAAACTATTGTTGTGTCTGTGTTAATTTATTTGTATGCAAAGCAACACGCAATGCGAAAATAATTATGAAAGGTAACTACATATCGTTATAGTGTTGTTTTAAAGGTTACATGTGTGAAAATGAACCTACAACACTAGTATATATTGCACTAAATGAGTAGAAAGTGGTACGCTTCCCTCAATTTTATAGCCTATACTCAATAATTGAGCTATAGTTTCTGCACAATTTGGATTGGTAGGCTCTATAGGAGCATGTAAGCTTGAGTATAATGAAACGAATTGGTTTGTTGTAGGATTACAGACAATCATTATTACATGACGTCCATACCAAGCTGTGCCAATTGTTGATTGCGTTTGGGGAGGATGTTGATGAAAGCAACTATTATTATTTATGTGAACCAGATCCTTTCAATTTTTCTCTCTTCATACCTGTAAACTAACAAAGTCTAAACAAGAAGCATTAATTGGTGTATGAGCTCCAGCCTATTTTGGGGACAACCATGTTAGTGCATGTTCATAAAATAGCATAATTAACAAGCCTGTTTTCGTATTGAAAGTTGTTTATCGTTCCATCAAATCACAAACGTATATAAGTAAGTTTCGGGGCATCGCTATAAAACGATGTTTTTATATGCTATTTTACGAATTATCGCAACAAGGTTTACGAAAAGGGTCTATACCCATTAAATACTATGAATATAAGACATATGCTTAATGCTTAGTTTAAAAGCAACAAGTATTACAAGTGAACCTTGATATTTAGTTGCTTTAATATTAAATCTTCATCATTATATGCATGTTGTTAGTCAAATGTCCCTACTTAAAATGATTCCACAATAATCCTTCCGTCATGTTACAATGTGTTGAGAAAGAAATAGGCTTATGTCTGTTTTTTTAAAAAGTGGCTTTTTTTGGCATTGAAAGTTTTTTTTGAACTCTTAAATATAGACGAATACAACTTGGGCATACTATCTCATTTTAAATGATGTCAATTGCATAAATTTATTTGGTGCTATCCAATATTTGCCTTAAAAGCTTCAAACTTTACGAAAAACGCTGCATTATTAAATTGTCGGTTATATAGTATTTTAAAAGAGTGGATGTTCTTTTTTTGCTGTTACAACGGACAAGATATATAGTGTAAAACGTCCAATAATTTAAACAGGTGATATTAATGAATGCAGAAATGATAAAAATTACTGAACAATTTGTAAAATCAATATTAGTTGATGACCGAACGGGTCATGACTATTTTCATATACATCGCGTTAGAAACTTGGCATTACATATAGGTAAAATTGAAAGGTCAAATCTTTTTATAGTTGAAATGGCTGCGTTGTTACACGATACGATAGATGACAAAATTATGGATGATCCAAAAGGTGCAATTAAACACGTAACAAGCTTTCTGCATTCAAACGGAGTAAAATCTGTCGATACTGAACATATAATGGATATCATTACCTCACTTTCGTTTAAAGGAGGAAATGGAGTTCCAATGAAATCCCTTGAAGGTCGAGTTGTTCAAGATGCAGATAGATTAGACGCATTAGGTGCGATCGGTATAGCTCGTGCATTTACATACGGTGGCATAAAGGGACATGTACTTTATGACCCTGATATACCGTTAAGGGAAAGCATGACGTATGAGCAATATCGATATGAGCAAAGTACAACAATTAACCACTTTTATGAGAAATTATTACGCCTTTCAGATAAAATGAACACGGAAGAAGGAAAGAAGATAGCGCAACAAAGGCATGTTTTTATAGAAAAGTACTTATTACAATTTTTTGAGGAATGGAATGGTCAACTATGAAATTACTAACAGTAGAAAATTTCACAAAAAGCTATACAGAAAGGACGTTGTTTGAAAACATATCTTTCAGTATAACGTCCGGTGATCGAATTGGGGTCATAGGTGTAAACGGAACAGGGAAATCAACTTTGTTAAAGCTTATTGCTGGAGAAGAAACTCCTGATGAAGGTCAAATGATGTGTTCAAAAGGCTATACAATAAGCTATTTAGCTCAGCAACCAGTATTTAAAGAAAACCATTCAGTGCTTGATCAAGTTTTTCATGGTGATACGCCACTTATTAACTTATTAAAAGAGTACGAGCACATTTTATTAAAACTAGCAGATGAACCGACAAATGAAAAAATCCAACAAGCGTTGTTTACTACACAGCAACGTATGGATGCTATGAATGCTTGGGAAGCGAATTCAAATGCAAAAGCAATACTAACTAAGCTCGGTATCAAAGATTATTCACAACAAATTGGCGAGCTATCAGGAGGACAAAAAAAGAGAGTGTCATTAGCACAGGCATTGATAGCAGAACCTGATTTATTAATTTTAGATGAGCCAACGAACCATTTAGATTATGAGACAATCATGTGGTTAGAAGATTATTTAGCTAAGTTTAATGGGGCTATATTGCTCGTAACACACGATCGGTATTTTTTAGATCGAGTTACAAATCGCATCTTGGAGTTGGATAATGGTAACTTATATAGTTATGCAGGCGGGTATTCATCTTATTTAGAAGGAAAAGCGTTAAGAGAAGAACAAGCACAGGCTAGTGAGGAAAAACGTCAGAATCTATACCGTTATGAACTCGCTTGGATAAAAAGAGGCGCAAAAGCAAGAACAACGAAACAAAAGGCGAGAATAAAGCGCTTTGAGGAATTAGAAAATAGTAAATTTACAACAAATGAAAGCAAGTTGGATATATCATTACAATCTAGCCGTCTAGGGAAGAAGGTAGTTGAATTAGAAAATGTCACCAAATCTTACGGGGACAAAACCATTTTAGTAGATTTTAACCTGTTAATAAAGCGGGGAGACCGCATCGGTATCGTTGGGGAGAATGGATCTGGGAAATCTACATTGCTAAATTTAATAGCAGGAAAAATAACGCCTGACGATGGAAAATTCTCAGTCGGTCCAACTGTTAAAATTGGATACTATACTCAAGAAACCTTTCATATGAATGAAAATCAACGGATCATTGAATATGTGAAGGAGTCAAGAGAAGTTATAGAAACGATAGATGGTCACACAATTTCTGCTGCTCAAATGCTAGAGCGATTCTTATTTCCGATGCATACTCACGGTACACCGATTCGTAAACTTTCTGGTGGAGAGAGAAAACGACTATTTTTATTAAAAATATTAATGGATGCACCAAATGTTTTATTACTCGATGAACCAACAAATGACCTTGATACTAAAACTTTGACAATATTAGAAGATTATTTAGATGAGTTCCCAGGTGTTGTAATCACTGTATCACACGACCGATACTTTTTGGACAAAATAGCGGAACAAATTCTCGTTTTTCAAGGTGATGGACATGTGAAAACACACTTTGGTTCATACACAGCTTTTATTGAACAGCGTTCTGAAAAGACGATAGTGAAAGAATTACAAAAAGACAAAGAAGTTCCGAAAAAAGAAAAGAAGCAAATCCGCAAACTAACTTACAAGGAACAAAAAGAGTGGGAAACAATTGAAGATCGGATCGCAGAAATGGAACGAACTTGTGAACACCTGACGCAACAAATTGAACAAACAGGAAGTGATTTTGAAACTGCTCAATCACTAATGAAGGAACATGAGGATACTACAAAACAATTAGAACAGTTGATGGAACGTTGGGAAGAATTATCTGAAATCATAGAAGCAACTAAATGAAACTCTATGTTATGGAGCTGAATTGTTGTATTAATGTTTGTCAATTATGCATGCACTAAACTGAACATGGATCCCGTTTGTTTGAGAACAACTGCCGAATAATTAACTTTGATTTGATATAAGTCACCAGCTAAAAAACATAATTCTGTATAACTTTTTAAGGCTCTTCTCATCGTTGCTATTAAAAGCCAAATTATTACCAAAGAAAGTAGTTTTACATGGTTAGTCATTGTTGTACAGAAGAAAAAGGTGCCACGAAATCTAATTGTGTACGCATTTATTACGAAAGGCAATATTTAATGCGAAAACATCCTTTGTTAAATACCTACACCTTTGGTTGTTAGTTTACAGTGCCATTCACATTCTCATGTCATATGAAAGTTCAACTTTTACAGTTGGACTTTTTGTATGGCTTAATCATTGTTGATAGAAATAATATATCTATTCCTAGTTTAGTAGACATACACACTGTAGAAGGTTTCTTAGTATTGGACAACTCGCTTTGCTCCCAAATATCGAGAGTTCCAGTAGGAGTTACTAAGATGACTAACTGTAACGCCAACCGATGAATCAGTATGAATAAATTGGTTATTCCCAATGTAAATTCCAGCATGAGAAGGCCCTGGCTTATACGTTTCAAAAAAAACAATATCACCGATGCTTGGATTTTGGACGTCAACAGTAAAATTCCATATGTCACTGACTGTTCTAGGGATTTTGATGCTTTTTTGATCAAATACAAAAGTTAAAAAGCCGCTGCAATCAAAGCCGCTAGGTGAAGTTCCACCCCAAACATATGGGCTTCCGATGTATTTTTGCGCAATTGTGATCAAGGATGTATCAACAGAGTTCACTGTCGTTTGTTTTGCTGGTTTGATATATATTGTTTTACCAACCTTATTCTTATTTGTTTCAAGGTGTTGCAATGTTTGTCGTCCAGCTATGCCATCAATTGTCAACTTATTACGTTGCTGATATGTTTTTACTGCTGCTAATGTAAGTGGACCGAATATTCCATCAACATGTCCTTCGTAATAACTTAGGTTTTGTAATTGGTGTTGTAATTTTACTACCTCTTCACCTGTGGAACCGTATGACAGAACTTTTTGCTTGTGGAGTGTATCAAACTTAGCTAATTTAGTTAACGTCTTTTGATCGGTAATGCCATCTGTAGCTAACTGTGTTTTACTTTGAAATAATTGTACAGCTTCCTTCGTTTTCTTACCATAAACCCCGTCAATATGACTATGATACATTGACAGGTTTTTAAGCTTTAGTTGAAGTGTTTTTACTGCTTGCCCAGTATGTCCATAACGTAATTGTTCTTTCTTTAGTTCCCGCACACTTAAAATATCGGAATTTACAGATGTGTTTATTGGCAATGACGTACTTAATACAACAGTGGCGGCAACTGATGATAAAACAAAGTTATACTTTGTTCCTGTTGATAACTTCATGTTTGACCTCCATTCCAATAAAGTGTCATTTTAAATAAGTAAAATTACCTGAGCTTAGAAAAAGGGGAATGATTTATAACATTAATATTTGTGAATAAGATTGATTATGACAAATTAACAGTAAATTTGCTCATCTTTTGTAGAAATATATCGGACAACTTTTTAAAAGTGAGTGTAATGGATGGAAGGACGTACGTATGTTAAAATTATTTTTACTATACTTGTAGTAAAAAAGGGGAGATTAGTTTGAAGATCAATACAATTGAACCAACACCTAGTCCAAATACAATGAAAATTATCTTAAACAAAGAATTACCCTCTGGAAAAAGTAATAATTATAAGAGAGAGAATAGCGAAAGTGCACCACAAATCATTCAAGACATTTTGTCGATTGATGGTGTGAAAGGAGTATACCATGTTGCTGATTTTTTAGCTGTAGAACGTAATGCAAAGTATGATTGGCAAGAGATCTTACCAAAAGTAAGGGAGGCTTTTGGGGAAGATATTGAAGAATCTAGCGATACACGTCAAGAAGTTGCTGATACATTTGGGGATGTAAAAGTTTTTGTGCAAATGATCCAATTTATTCCAATGCAAGTGAAATTACTAGATGGACAAACTGAAAAACGGTATGGCTTACCAGAGCGATTTAAAGAAGCAGTATTAACAATGCAATCATCCGTAAATAATGTCGTTAGTGATAGACAATGGCAGGAATATGGAACTCGTTATGGTGATATTGAAGATGTTGGTTCAGAGGTGGTTGAGGAATTAATAGCTGTTTATGATGAAGACCGCTTAAATAGACTAGTTGATGCAGCAAAGAAAAAAGATCATACCGCAGCAAGTCATTTGTTAAAAAACAGCTACAAAGTAACAGCTGAAATGCTAGAAAATGCTGATTGGACTAAACGGTATGCGGCACTAGAACAAATGGAGCCAACTGAGGAAGATATTCCAGTTTTAGCACAAGCATTAAATGATGATAAAGCTTCGATACGACGTCTCGCTACCGTGTACTTAGGCATGATAGAAAAACCAGTTGTGTTACCATATTTATATAAAGCGTTGACTGATAAGAGTATAACAGTTAGAAGAACGGCTGGGGATTGCTTATCAGATATTGGAGATCCAAGTGCGACTGGGGCAATGATTAAAGCTTTACAAGATCCGAGTAAATTAGTACGGTGGAGAGCAGCGATGTTTTTATATGAAGTTGGAGACGATTCAGCATTGCCTGCTTTAATTGAAGCTCAAAATGATCCGGAATTTGAAGTAAGTATGCAAATGAAACTAGCAATTGAACGAATTAAAGAAGGGGAAGAAGCGAAAGGGTCTGTTTGGAAACAGATGACGGATAGTAGGAATAACAAAGATTAATATATAAGATGTATATATTCAAATCAGGTGTAGAGTTTATTACACCTGGTTTTTTGTTGGTAATGATTATACGGATCATTAAATGTTTCTATCATTAAATAGAACTTTTCTATAAGTCAATGAAGCAAAATAAAACTATAATTTACTTCATACTTAATGATTATTTTAAGGTTGTGATAATGATGGAGAGCAAAAAAGTAGGCATAATAGGTGGTATGGGCCCGAAGGCAACAGTAGATTTAATGAATAAAATAATTAATAATACGCCAGCCAAACATGATCAAGACCATCTTCACCTCATTGTGGATAGCAACTCACAAATTCCTGATCGCACTTCAGCAATTATAGGTGAAGGCTTAGATCCGACACCATCAATTGTAGCATCTGCACAACGGCTACAAAAGGCTGGTGCAGATTTATTAATGATTGCGTGTAATACTGCACACTTTTTCTACAAGGCTGTTATACACTCAGTTGATATACCGGTGATCCATATGCCAATTGAAACTGCGAAATATTTACAAGAGCACAAATTCAAGAGAGTCGGTTTATTAGCTACTGATGGTACTTTACAATCTAACTTGTATCAGCATTGTTTAAATAAATATGACATTGCCCTTATCAATTCAAACAAAGACATGCAAGCATATGTTATGAAAGGGATATATTCTATAAAAGGTGGTAAACTAGAAACGGGATTATTTTACTTATCAGCTATCGCTAAAGAGTTGAAGGAACTTGGAGCTGATGCAATTATTGCAGGTTGTACCGAAATACCACTTGTGCTTCAATCAACAAAACAATTGATTGTGGTAGACCCAACTGAAATTATTGCAAAAAAGGTCGTACACATAGCAACAAATATGAATAATGAATTACTTTCTGTATAAAGCAAGCGTATAACTTAGTAGAGTGATAAGTTAGAAGAGTGAGAAAACAAAAGGGTGGGGAGTATGAATATTGATAATATTGAAGCTTTCATATATGTTTGTCAACTTGGGAGCTTTAATAAAGCAGCAGAAGCGCTATTTTTGACTCAGCCTTCTGTTTCTGCACGAATTCAATCTCTAGAACGTGAAATGAATATTAAGCTATTTCTTCGTCAAGGAAATAAAGTATCGCTAACTGATAAAGGTGAATATTTTTTTCCCCATGCGCAAAAAATATTGCAATCTTATCAAGAAGCAAAGTATAGACTCCAGCAAGAACTGCTTCCGAACGAATTAAAAATCGGCTGTGCATTATCTATAGCTAATAATGTCTTACCATCTATGCTACCTGATTTTAAAGCAGAATTTAACAATGTACGAATGAAGATAATAACTGGGCATTCAAAAGACGTTTTACAAAAAGTAATTAATCAAGAAGTTGATTTTGGAATTATAAGAAGAGAAACTCATCCAGAAATTGAATCGATTCATTTATACGATGATCCTATAAGCCTGTTTGTTTCGAACGACCATGTTTTGCTGAAGCAGGAAACGATAACGTTAGAGCAAGTTGCAAAGTGGCCACTCATTTTTTTTGATTATGGCTCGATGGACTGGCTTTATATTCATAGAATTTTTTCGACGAATAGTATTTCACCGAATATTTCTTTGGAAGTTGACAATATGGAAACAGCAAAAAACTTAGTCATACAAGGTATGGGGATTAGCTTTTTACCTGAACATTGTGTAAAAAAGGAGCTTCAAAAGGAGCAGCTCGTTCGAGTTGAATTAACACCACCAATTAGAATGAATATAAGCATTGATTTTATTTACGTAAAAGGGAGTTCACAATCCGTTTTTATCAATTATTTTAAGGAAAGACTCTTTTCGTAAACTTTGTTGCTATTGAAACTAATAGAGGACAGGAAAAAATAAATCTATGCCAAGTGACCTTATTAATATGAGGAAAGTTACCACGACCGCTTGGTTTATCCGTTTTTATTTCTTAGTAGGAAAAACAACAATCAAAGCGATAACATTCAGAATTTAATAGATAAATAAAGCAGACTTAAATAGGGTATGTTCTAATAAGTTGGCTATTTTATTGGCGGTTGATCCAATAAAATAAGCAATTGAACTTTTTGGAACCTTACCCTTTTTCTATGTTCATTTTGTAAATTGTGACCAGTCATAAACTTATTTACAGTATTTTAAAAAAATTCACAAAAAAACTATTGCAAAACAAATGAAAACAAACTATATTGTTAAAATATATACTCAAAGAGAGGTTGATAATATGTCCAAGGATTTACGTATCCGAAGTAAAGCGCTTAGTGATGATGTAAAACGAGCACCGAATCGAGCAATGCTGCGTGCTGTCGGTTTTAGTGATGAAGATTTTAAAAAACCGATGATTGGTATTGCAAGTACATGGAGCGAGGTAACGCCATGTAATATTCATATTGATGAGCTAGCTATCAAGGCAAAAGAAGGTGCTAAAAATGCCGGTGGCGCACCGTTAATATTTAATACAATTACTGTTTCAGATGGTATTTCAATGGGAACAGCAGGTATGAGGTTTTCATTACCTAGTCGGGAAGTTATTGCTGATTCTATTGAAACCGTTGTTGGTGGAGAAAATTTGGATGCTTTTGTTGCTATCGGTGGATGTGACAAAAACATGCCTGGATGTATGATCGCTATTGGGCGTTCTAATGTGCCAGCAGTATTTGTTTACGGTGGTACAATAAAACCTGGTAGACATAATGACAAAGATATTGACATTGTCTCAGCATTTGAAGGAGTGGGACAATATAATAAAGGTGATATTGATCGTGAAGAGCTCCATCAAATTGAGTGTCATGCATGCCCTGGAGCTGGTTCATGCGGGGGAATGTATACTGCTAACACGATGGCTTCTGCAATAGAAGCAATGGGAATGAGTTTACCAGGAAGTTCATCGAATCCTGCAGAGTCTTCCTTAAAAGGCGAAGACTGTTTGAAAGCAGGAGAAGCAGTTTATCATTTATTAGAAAAAGGAATTTATCCAAAGGATATTATGACAAAAGAAGCTTTTGAGAATGCTTTTACTGTTGTATTAGCACTTGGAGGATCAACAAATGCAATTCTTCATTTATTAGCAATTGCTCATTCAGTTGATGTCGATTTGTCATTGGAAGACTTTGATAGATTGCAAAAGAAAGTGCCTCATATTGCGGATTTAAAACCAAGTGGTCAATATGTGATGCAAGATCTTCATGAAGCAGGTGGGGTCCAAGCCGTTATGAAAGTATTGCTTGATGAAGGTCTTTTACACGGACATTGTCTTACTGTAACAGGGAAAACATTAGCCGAAAACTTAGCGGAGGCACCACCTTTAGTAGAAGGTCAAAAAGTCATCATGCCATTTTCAGAACCGTTAAAAGCAACGGGTCCTTTAGTTATTTTAAAAGGTAATTTAGCTCCAGATGGTGCAGTTGCAAAAGTATCAGGCTTGAAAACAAAGCACCTAACTGGACCAGCTAAAGTATTTAATTCAGAGGATGAAGCAACACAAGCAGTACTAAATGATGATATCAAAGCTGGAGATGTACTTGTTATTCGTTATGAAGGACCTAAAGGAGGTCCTGGTATGCCTGAGATGTTATCAATATCAGCTATCTTAGTTGGTAAAGGATTAGGAGAGAGTGTAGCATTATTAACTGATGGCCGCTTCTCAGGAGGCACACACGGACTTGTTGTTGGCCACATTGCCCCAGAAGCACAAGTAGGTGGCCCAATTGGGTTGTTGAAAACTGGTGATATCGTAACCATCAATAGTGAGTTACAGTCACTAGCCGTTGATCTCTCAGAAGTAGAGCTAGAAGAACGTCGAGCTAGCTGGGTAGCACCTAAATTACATTCAAGAGGTGTGCTAGGAAAATTCGCTCATCAAGTCTCTTGTGCTTCAAAAGGTGCGGTCACAGATCTTTATTAAGTTTTTATTAGTTGATTTTCTATGATATGTACAGTATTCTTTAAGCATCGGAATGTTATTGGAGGGAATTGTATATGTCGATGGCTTATGAAGAATATATGAAACAAATGGTTAAGCCGATGCGTCAAGAATTAGTCAACGCAGGCTTTACTGAACTATTGACAGCTGAATCAGTTGAAGAATTTTTAGATGAAGCACAAGGCACTACCTTAGTTGTAGTTAACTCGGTATGTGGATGTGCAGCAGGGCTAGCTAGACCAGCTGCAACGCAGGCTGTATTAAATAATGACAAAAAACCTGATCAGCTTGTTACAGTGTTTGCAGGTCAAGATAAAGAGGCTACTTCTAAGATGAGGGAGTATTTTGTCGACCTTGAGCCATCATCACCATCAATGGCTCTACTGAAAGGAAAAGAAGTGGTACATTTTATTCCCCGTCATGAAATTGAAGGTCATGCGATGGAACAGATTATGGAGAACTTACAATCTGCTTTTAATAAATCATGTTAAGAGGATGTCTATATGACGTCCTCTTTCTATATGTTACGTGAAAGCACACTTAATATTATTTGTTAATTAAAGCTTACAACTATTTATGAGATTTTACAGAAGAATTAAAAATAGGTGATGACATTGATTGCAACAACCGGTGGTCGAACAGATGAAAATGGTATTCTACTTGCAAAAGAAGTAGCGAGGGATTTAAAAATCCCTTATGTTGATAGAAGAAAATCGTCTTTAAAGGAATTGAAACACCACTATAACCAAGATGTGCTAATGATAGGTAGAAATAGACTAGAAATACATCCTATCACTGCAAATGAACCGGTGTTTTTTCATCCTAATTCAGCTATGTTCCGTTTAAAACGTATAATGTTAGGACTTGATGACCCGTTTCTTAGAGCTGTACAACTTTCAGAAGGTATGACTTTTTTAGATTGCACTGTTGGACTAGCTTCTGATAGTATTTTGGCGAGTTATGTAGTTGGTAGGAGTGGAAAAGTTGTAGGAGTTGAAGGAAATCGTTATTTAGCATATTTGGTTAAGAGAGGGCTACATGAATGGAATTCTCAGTTATTAGAGATGACCAATGCTATGAAATGGATTGAAATTGTTCATTACGATCATTTACTATATTTAAAAAATTGTCCGAGTGATTATTTTGATGTCGTATATTTTGATCCAATGTTTGAAAAAACGATAACCGAATCAAACGGTATTAGTAGCTTAAAACATTTAGCAGTTTATTCAGAAATCACAGCGGAAGTGTTATCTGAAGCAAAGCGCGTAGCAAAACGAAGAATAGTGTTGAAGGATCATTATCAAAGTAACACGTTTGACAAGTTTAATTTTATTGTAGAAAAACGAAAAACAGCTAAATTTCACTTTGGCTATCTTCATGCCGCTATTTGATGTTTACAATTTGATTATTCTTATCAATGGCGTTATAAATTGTATCTTATGTTTTATGTCTTTGTACGATAAACAACACTCAAGGTGCAAACAGCCTTTAGTTAAAATCAAACAATATAAAAAGAGGTTTGATTAAATAAATTGCTGTTCGAATGAAATAAGTTAAGTAGGTTAAAGTATACAGATGGAGGTGATATTAGTGTCTAAAAAACGTAAGAAAAACCCTGCAACGATCGGTTTAAGCTCTCCTGATGTAGAGGGGCAAGGGACTACTTCAGCTGAAACTGGAAACTATCAGAAAAGTTCAGCTCGAAAGAAAAATAAACAATCATAAGCGAAGTTGGGTCGACTCGTCATACATTTGAGTCGACCCAAAACTCTATTAACATCAGCTGCCTCTATGTTAGTTTGTTTACCGGTTATTTCTTTACTGCTATAAGATTTTTTAGTGAACAAGTTAAAGTTGAACTTGCAGTTGATTTTTAGTATATGAAGGGTGTATTTATCGTATTATCACAAAGTTAGTCAGTTATGTTTAAATAAGTTAAAAACCCCAATGTGATAATGGATAATACAAAATATACAATATCATTTTCCATACTTGAAACCTCCTCTCCACATATTATTTGTGCTATAATATTTATTAATACATCGAACTTAAAATTTAAATATTTATGCTACTAAACTCGTATTAATATATTATGATCATCATGTAGAATAATAGAATGAAAACATTTACATAGAAGTAGATTTATTTAAAAAGGAAGGAAGAATTACAATGCCACTGTGGATGAGAAAAACACTTGTCATCTTAATCACAATAAGTACATTTGGGTTAATATCTCCACCACCATCTTTAACAGTCCCAGTTTCTAAATCCAATGACACATCGAAGCAAGATTTAGTTAACCCTGATCTGACGGCTGAAGATGATGAGCACCTATTCCAGTTAGAGGTTGAAGAAGATGAGGAAAATAGGCACCAATTTATCGAAACGACGATGACTGCTGTTGAAGATAAGTCGTTTGAGAAATTTGGACAAAAAATTGGTCCTGTTATCGAGGATGAATTCCGTATAGCTGTATTACCCAAAATAGAAGAAGTAATACTAGATCTAACTAAACAATACCCAGATTATAAATTGCATAACTTATCCATCACAGAAAGTCCATCTGGTGGCTATGGAGAAAAAATATTTAACATATATGATAATGAGAAAAATAAGGACCTTGTTCGTTTTCATGTCAGAAGGGATCACCCACCTTTGGAGGGATATTGGTTCAATTTTCACTACCATACGTATCTAGATACATTCCAAGCACACAACGATTTAGGAAGTATATATTGGGACAAAAATACCCCACCACGGTGGAAAACCTGAGGCTGATTTTTACGTTGCTTTTGAAAAAGCAACGTATTTTTTTGTTTGTTTTGCTATATTAAAAAAACTATTTTAGAAACTAGTATTAACAATGATTCAAATGAAAAACGACTTTCTTAATGGATAGATATGCATTCTAGAAGTTGATTTATTCAGTAGTTTATTATATTTAAGTAACAAAGTAGGTTGATTGTAACAATATGGATCGTGATTTCGACAAAATATTATTTTTTAGATCATAATATTTTGATAATTGACAACAATCGTTCACATGTATTAAAATAAAAAAGCAGCATGAAGACTTTGGTATCCTCATCTTCATAAGTATTATTACCCTATAGTTTTTAACACAACAAAGTATTAAAGAGGTGAAGTTATGTCATTAACAAAAAAAATATTAATTGGTATGGGTCTAGGTATTTTAGTCGGGTTAGTTTTCAATATCGGAATTCCTCAATGGTTTGACGCAGCAGAAACTTACATTTTAACTCCACTCGGTAAAATCTTCATTGGCTTAATTAAGCTATTAGTAGTACCTATTGTTATTATCTCACTAATTTTAGGAACTGCGGGAATAAGTGATCCGAAAAAATTAGGACGAATTGGTATCAAGACAGTTATCTTTTTCTTAATTACTACTTCTATTGCACTAGTAATTGCATTATCGGTAGGTAATATCCTACAACCGGGTCTAGTAGAAGGATTAACTATAGGAGAAGATACAGAAGTAGAAGCTAAAGAAGCACCACCGGTTATGGAAACATTAATCGATATCATTCCAACTAATGCTTTTGAAGCAATGGTTGAAGGAAACATGTTGCAAATTATCTTTTTCTCTATCTTAATTGGTTTTGCTCTTACACAGCTTGAAGGAAAAGTACCTTCTATTAAAAAGATTATTGAAGAATCAAATAGCATATTAATGTTCTTGGTAGATGTTGTTATGAAGCTAGCTCCTATCGGTGCATTCGCACTTATAGCAGTTGCGATAGGTGGACAAGGATTTGATGCGATTGCTGCAATGGGTAAATATTTCTTTGCTGTACTTTTAGCTTTATTCATACATTTGTCAATAACATATGGTTCAGTTATATTAGTCCTTGGTAAAATGAATCCGATTACTTTCATTAAAAACTTCTTACCAGCAATTGCTGTCGCTTTTAGTACATCAAGTAGTTCAGCTACTTTACCAGTATCAATGGAGACAGCTCAAAAGAATTTAAAAATACCTAAGAGTATTAGTGGTTTCGTTCAGCCATTAGGTGCTACAATCAATATGGACGGCACAGCGATCATGCAAGGGGTTGCTACAGTATTTATTGCTCAGCTATACGGTGTAGATCTTTCAATGGCCGATCTAGCTACTATCGTATTAACAGCTACATTAGCTAGTATCGGAACTGCAGGTGTTCCTGGTGTGGGAATCATTATGTTAACGATGGTACTAACATCAGTTGGATTAAGCTTAGAGGCAATTGCACTCGTTCTTGGTGTTGATAGGTTACTTGATATGACAAGAACAGCAGTTAATATTACTGGTGACGCTGCATGTGCGAAGTTTATCGCTAAATCAGAAGAAAAGCATGAAGCAAGTAATGCTAAAACTGCATAAACCAAAATAGCCAACCTAATTATTAGGTTGGCTATTTTTTTATAAAAAGTTTCACCTTCTCTTTTCCATAATTTAATAGAGTTTGAGCACACCCTCCACTGTGAGATATATGTTACACTAATATTACATATATATTACACTAGATTTCCAAGTTGGGGGGAGGCACACATTGAATGTGATGAAAAAAATGACGCTATTATTATGTATATTTGTCCCTTTCCTTACGATCCCTTCCTCTGCTAATCAATATGGGGTACTTCTAAAAAACTATCATCCAATAAATGAAATGACAGTTGTTCAACAACTATCAAACTATGAATATATTAAAGAGATGCTACTACTTCCAAATGAGGAATTTGACGAACGATCAGTTCTTAATATAATACAATCGCTTAACCGAATTGATTCTGCAATAATGCAGAAATTAGTTAATAACAAAGTATATGTAAAATTGTTTAATGGTTCTATCATTAATGAACCATTTGCTAACCACTTAGCAGGTGTAAGACCGAGAGGTTATGTGGATACTGACATGAAGTGGGATAGTGTTCCTGGAATGGGAGGAAACTACGTCGTCCTTGTAAAAATAGGACATAGTGAAAAAGGGCAAGGTCACGGTTCTCACAACCTTGAATTGCACGAGTTAGCGCATTCGATTGATGCGATTGTTTTTGATAACATTAGACATAGTATGGAGTTTTTGGCAGCTTGGAATACTGAAGTGTCGACCATCTTTCCAAATCAACCATATTTTAATGATTATCCAGAGGAATTTTTTGCAGAAGCTTTTGCTATGTACTATACAAGTAACGAAACGAGAGAACTTCTTGCGGAAAATGCCCCCTTAACGGCGAAATATATACGCAGCTTATCATTAATGAAATGAGGAAAATAGATGTTATCAATCATTGTTGCATTTGATAAAAACCGTACGATTGGAAAAAACAACAGCATTCCATGGCATCTACCTAATGATTTAGCACACGTTAAACGCATAACGATGGGTCACACTGTAGTTATGGGGAGAAAAACATTTGATTCGATAGGAAGACCGTTACCAGATAGAAAAAATGTGGTTTTAACGAGAGATCAAAATATTGAAATAGAAGGCGTTCAACTGATTCATACAATCGATGACATCTTTCGTATTGAAGAACAAGCTAACAACGAGGAAGTATTTATTTTCGGTGGTGAAACACTTTATAAGCAACTATTTCAATATGTCGATAAGCTATATGTTACGTTTGTTGATGCTACATATGCAGGGGATACGTATTTTCCTTTTATGATTTCTGATGATGACTGGCTTTTAAAATCAAAGACAAAAGGTTTGAAGGATGAAGATAATAAAATAGACTATTATTTCTTAACTTATGAACGTAGGAGAAGTGAAGAGGTAACAAGTGCATAAGAAATTTTACTGCATCTAATGTATTGAATAGGTGCGATTAATGATGTTATTTCCGATAATCATTATAACAAACACAAGTATAATTGCATGTTTTTATTGTTGGTGAGAAATTTAAAATATTTTCTGAAAATATATTTCATTTTAAATATTTCATGATATAATGTTCCAATCACAACATTAACGTATTAAAGTAATTACTACTTACAGAAAGGGTTTGTATAATGAGCCAACAAGTTAAACAACAAGTAAAGCGTGTTCAACTCGAGGATATAATGATTGCCCATCAAACATTGAAAGATGTAGTAACTCATACCCCTTTACAGCGCAATGAAGTCTTATCAGAAAGATTTGACTGTAATTTATATATAAAGAGAGAGGATCTACAGGTTGTCCGTTCTTTCAAAATTCGCGGAGCATATAATTGCATCAAACATTTATCAAAGCAAGAGTTGGAATCTGGAATAGTGTGTGCAAGCGCAGGCAATCATGCTCAAGGAGTTGCATATTCTTGTAGACATCTTGGAATTCATGGCAAGATATTTATGCCAACAACAACTCCAAGACAAAAGGTATCGCAAGTAGAGCTGTTTGGCAAAGAGAACGTTGAAATTATCTTAACAGGTGATACATTTGACGATGCTTACGAGCAAGCAATGACATGCAGTAAATTAGAGAATAGACCATTTATCCATCCATTTGACGATATGAACGTGATTGCTGGTCAAGGTACTGTGGCAGTAGAACTACTAAATGATTGTGATGAACCAATCGACTATATTTTTGCTAGTATTGGTGGTGGTGGTCTCATTTCGGGCATTGGTACTTATGTAAAGAGCATTTCACCACAAACAAAGGTCATTGGTGTTGAACCTGAGGGAGCTCCTGCCATGGATGTATCTCGAAAGAAGGGGGAAGTGACCACTCTTGATACAATTGATAAATTTGTTGATGGAGCTGCTGTGAAAAAAGTTGGTGATACGACGTTTAACATAAGTAACGCTGTTGTAGATGATGTACTGTTAGTTCCAGAAGGGAAAGCTTGTACGACAATCCTTGAATTATATAATGAGAATGCTATTGTTGCTGAACCTGCAGGCGCATTACCAATTGCAGCATTAGATTTTTATAAAGACCAAATACGTGGGAAAACTGTTGTTTGTGTCATAAGTGGTGGTAATAATGATATAGGAAGAATGCAAGAGATTAAAGAACGGTCTATGATGTATGAAGGCTTGCAACACTATTTTATTGTTAATTTCCCTCAGAGAGCTGGGGCGTTAAGAGAATTTCTAGATGAAGTGTTAGGTCCTACTGACGATATTTCAAGATTTGAATATACGAAAAAAAATAATAGAGAAAATGGACCTGCATTAGTAGGCATTGAATTAAAGCACAAAAATGACTATAAACCATTAATAGAACGTATGAACAAAAAAAGTTTTGCATATCAAGAAGTGAAAAAGGACAGCAATCTTTTTCATTTGTTTATTTAACAGATTACTTTTCTGTTAACAAGAAGATGTTGTGAATTTAAGAAAATATGAACTTCTTGTGAATAATCTCCGTCCATCATCCATTTTTGTTGGAAATAATAATATAATTTAACTAAGCTTTTCATGAAATAGGAAACAGGGGGGATGATGAACATGCTTACAAACATTGGGGTTCCGGGCCTTATCCTTATATTAGTAATTGCTTTAGTTATATTTGGCCCTAAAAAACTTCCTGAAATTGGGAGATCTTTTGGACAAACGCTGAAAGAATTTAAAACATCTACTAAAGAATTGACTAGCGATGTGATTGACGAATTAGAAGAAGATAAAAAGAAGAAAGCGACCTAAAAATCCATACATTTATTCTATTCTTCATTAATTAAGGTTATTTACGGATGATTTATTCGTAATTCATGTTTCTTCTATAAATTTGGTGACAATCGCATAAACCTCTTCTAGCTGTTCAAAATAGCACGAGCAGCAACAAAGGTAATGATAAAGACCCCAAGAGGGTGGCTCATAGTGAAAGGATTAGATTTCGTAGCCTCTATATATTGTATAACCTTCCAGGTGGCGATACCTATATACAACATATAAAGGATTGTGAGAGAAGATTCTTCAGGGGTCACCCTCTTGAAATGTGGATGATGAAACAGAGGCGGGTGTTTGGAGATGGAAGATCAAGAGATGAAATTGGTAGACCACTTAGATGAGCTAAGAAAACGACTACTTATTACAATGGTGGCTTTTATCATTTTTTTTATTTTTGCATTTATCTTTGTTAAAGATATATATAATTGGCTTGTAATGGGTCTAGACCCATATAGTATTACGTTAGTTATATTAGGTCCAAGTGAAGTATTATGGGTCTATTTTACAATTGCTGGAATATTAGCGATTGCTTGCACAATTCCGATATTGGCACTACAAATATGGCTATTCGTTAAGCCAGCGTTAAAGCCAATTGAGCGTAAAATAACACTTTCTTATATTCCTGCTTTATTTATTTTATTTATTCTAGGTTTGTGTTTTGGCTATTTTGTTATACTTGACGTTGTTTTCGGCTTTTTAACAAACCTTGGTGAAGAAATGTTTGATACGATGTTCACGGCAGAAAAGTATTTTCAATTCGTCTTAACGATGACGATACCATTTGCGATCTTGTTTGAGTTACCAGTTGTGGTTATGTTTTTGACGAGTATAGGTATCATCAATCCATATGTTTTGCAAAAGGTACGAAAATACGCCTATTTCGTTCTAGTTATTATTTCAGTTACTATTTCACCACCTGATTTTATTTCTGACTTCTTAGTTACAATTCCGTTACTATTTTTATATGAATGTAGCATAATACTTTCGAAAATTATATACAAGAAAAAACAGAAAAAAGAAGAGCGGGATCAAGTAGATATGTTGTCAAATGAAGTTGCAAAATGACCTCTCAGAGGTCTTTTTTTTCGCTCTTTATATGGCTCTTTTCTTAACGCCTGCCTGCAAAAGGCTACGTTTTATTATGAACAACGATGACGCGTATTAATCTACTTAGCTGTTCTAATGTTGTAAGAGTGGTTACATCGTTTTCGAAAATAACAATAATAAAAGCATTGACAGTTACTGTAGGGGGGTATAGTATTATAAGTGTAAGCTTGATACTTTAACATAATGAAAGATTGGAGAGATACTGAAATATGACAAAAGGGAAATTAATCACATTAGCTGTCAACGGCGGTGTAGGCTTCGGGGCAAAACTTACCTCCAAACAATTAATGGTCCTTGCTAAACATATTGGGGAAGATAGTGAGGTAGAGCTCACGACCTTTCAACAACTCTATATAGACGTTCCAGAAAGTAAAGTCGATACAGTTGTCGCAGATTTAGAGAACAATGGATTTTCGTGTTATCCAGTCGGTATGTACGTAAAAAGTCTACGAACATGTAATTTTTGTAAGGGCGCTGAAGAAGAAGGAATGCCTGTAGCTATCGAACTTAATGAACGCATTGCTGGGAGAGAAGTGCCATTTCCAGTTCGTCCAGCATATACAGGGTGTCAAAATGCTTGTGGTGAACCATTAATGAACGATATTGGGGTTATAAAAAATAAAGATAGCTATGATCTTTACATTGGTGGCAAAGCAAAAGGCGTTGATGCAAAAATAGCAAAGCTTTTTAAATCCCAACTTAGTCCAGAAGATTTATTTACAACAATAGACGATATACTAGCAGCTTATCAACAACAAGGCAAGAAGAGAGAGCACTTTGCGAAATTTATAGATCGGGTAGGGTTTAATCAATTATTGCAGGAGATCGAAGAAGATCTCGAAAAAAGATAATTATCCGCTTGACAGATACCTTACAGGGGTATACTATATAACTAAGAGGTGATCACAATGGATAATGATTGTCATGTTAATGATGAGGGGAAAATGCTTGCGACGCCCCGAAGTGATAAAGAAAAGGATCAGTTAATAAAGCGTTTAAAAAGAGTAGAAGGACAGGTTCGAGGTATTCAAAAAATGGTTGAAGATGATCGTTATTGTGTAGATATTCTTATCCAAGTCTCTGCGATCAATTCAGCTTTGAAAAATGTAGGGTTTCAATTATTAGAACGACATGCACATCACTGTGTATCAGACGCTATAAAAGAAGGCTCAGGTGATGAAGCAATTGAAGAGTTAATGAAAGTAATTAAACAGTTCTCTAAATCATAAATATGGAGATGATCAATATGAGCGAGCAGAGTCAATTAGTACAAAACCCGACCCAAAACCAGATGAAATTGGGGATAACAGGGATGACTTGTGCCGCGTGTTCCACACGAATTGAAAAGGTCTTAAACAAAATGGACGGTGTGGAAGCGAATGTAAATTTGGCGATGGAAGCTGCAACGGTTAAGTATAATAGTGATACAGTGAAGCCAGAAGAGGTAGTGTCAAAAATTAATAAACTTGGCTACGGTGTACAGACTGAGAAGGTAGACCTTGATATATACGGCATGACATGTGCTGCCTGCTCCACGCGGATTGAAAAAGTGGTAAATAAAATGGACGGTATTGAAGCTGCAACGGTTAATTTGACAACTGAATCAGCTGCGTTATCGTTTCAACCAGGGTTAGTTAGTGTTGATGACGTAATT